>JBJECY010000001.1:0-4666 GCA_051871515.1 Muribaculaceae bacterium
TCGGCTGCTGTGACACACTCCATTGCCATCTTCAACTTTTATCGGACAGCAATAGTTTTAAATTAAGGTTTTAGAAAAAATATTATTAACACTCTCACAAAGAGATGCACAAGCTCATCACCAATGCATCTCTCTTAAAAACAAAGTTTCTTTCAATAATATAATTTATTTTTTGGGCTACGATTTTGTTTTGTGTTATTAAGTCACTTCTTCACACCCGCAAACTTGCCGCCTTTGGCGCCCTTAGCACCTACGCCAAGATTGAAGATGTTTTGGTCGTAACTCACTGTCTTCATTCCCTGTTCGCGCTTGCGCTTAATGGCAAGTTGCACAAGTTTTTCCATCTCTTGGTCAAAACTGATGCCGGTGCCTTCCCACAAATAGAACGAGAGCGACCCGGGAATGGTGTTAATTTCATTGACATAAATCTTGCGGCACCCGGTTTCATCGGGCTTGCTTGCGCCCTCAATCATCACGTCAACACGACTCACACCGTGGCACGAGAGCACACGGAATGTCTCTCCGGCAAGAAACTGTATTCGCTTTGTTTCTGCTTCCGGAAGGTCGGCAGGAAATTTCTTGGCTGATGCTGCCATACCTTGGGCATTCTTGGTGCCACCCATGTACTTATCGGTGTAAGTGAGAATATCCTGTGAGGTGAGAGGCTGTTCAAGCACCGATGTTTGATACTCATCGCAGTCACCAAGCACCGAGCAATTGATTTCTTGCAAATCTTTCACCATATATTCCACCACAATACGCGATGAATATTGCTCGGCAGTGTCAATCTTCTCAATCAGTTGGTCACGGTCGTGAGCACAGCCAATACCCACCGACGAACCCAGATTGGCAGGCTTCACAATAACCGGGTATCCCAGTTTACCTTCAATCTTAGCAATCAGCTCATCGCGTTGTGCAAACCATTGCTTGTCAGTGAACCAAACGTAATCAACCACTGGTATGTTGCAAGCCTCAAGAATCATCTTCATGGTGATTTTGTCCATACCGTTGGCGCTTGCAAGCACATCACAGCCGGCATAAGGAATACCTATTGTCTGCAACACGCCCTCAAAAATGCCGTCTTCAACATTCGAGCCGTGAAGCACCGGTATCACCACATCAAGATGAGTGACAACATCGCTGCCAAACATTGGCTTTTTAATCTTATATACATTATAATCGTCGTAGATGGGACGCATATACACCTCTTGGCATCGGGCTATGAGCGAATTCATGTCGCGATAGTTCTTCGTGTCAAACAACAAATCGCCAGTGTACCACTTACCCTGCTTTGAAATATAGATAGGTGTCACGTCATACTTATCGCGATTGATGGCAGCCATAGCCTGTGAGGCCGATATCACCGAAATCTCATGCTCGGTTGAACGTCCTCCAAAAAACACTCCGATATTTGTTTTCATTTTTTATATATAATTATTTATTGTTCTTTCTGTTAATTCTCACTTGAAGGTATCAGGCAAGTCGTTTTCGTAGAGCACAGTGTCACCGGCTTTTGCAAAGCCAATCATCATCTGCTGTGCCTGATTAAACGTGTCAGCAATCATAATGCAGTCTTCATTCATGCCTTTTGCCCTGATTCCTTTCAAAATGGCGTCGCGGTTATATTCACCCACCACTATCGCCACATCGCAAGTCTCGGCAATATATTCGCCAAATTTTTCATTGTAATATCTTTGCTTTTCGCCAAGCTCAATCATGCCCGGAGTTATCACAATGCGTTTGCCGCCTTTCATGCCGCTCAACACGTCAAGTGCCATACGCGACCCGTCGGGGTTGCTGTTAAAGGCATCGTCAATGATGGTGATGCCTGAAGCTGTACGCTTCACGTTAAGACGGTGCTCCACTTGTTCAATCTTGCTCACCGCATACTTGATTTTTTGTTCGGGCACATCAAGAGCCATTGCCATTATTACTGCCGCCATCAAATTGCTTATGTTGCACTCTCCCACAAGTTTTGTGGTCAGTTCAATGCGCTTGCCATTGCCCACTACGGCAAACGATGTTCCTTGGGCACTATAGCTGATGTCAACTGCCTTATAATCGCCTGTGCTGTTCTCTCCCACCGAATAACGCTTGCATGCAACGTTTTCCACAGTTCGGTTTGCCACGTATTCAAAATCGTTGTTAACCACAGCAAAACCATCGGCTGGTAGCGCATCAACAAGCTCAAACTTGGTACGCTGTACATTTTCAATGCTCTTAAACGACTCAAGATGTTGCGGCCCCACTGCGGTCACTATACCCCACTTGGGATGCACAATATCACATATTTCCTTTATGTCGCCAATGTTTTTAGCACCCATCTCAACAATAAACAAATCGTTATAAGGCTGCATCATTTCACGCACCGTGCGCACCACTCCCATAGGAGTGTTATAACTACCCGGGGTCATCAGCACCGAATACTTTTCACTTAAGATGCGGTTGAGATAATGTTTGGTGCTGGTTTTACCATAACTGCCTGTGATGCCCACTATCTTCATATCGGGCATTTGAGCCAATCGCTTCTTGGCATCGTTGATGAAACTGTTATTAATGGCACGTTCAACTGGTTTAAGGCACCAATTCACTGCCAACGTAAGCAAATATGACACCACGGTAAATCCCATTGCACCAAGAGCTACAATGTAGATATCCCATTTTGCCACACCACATAAAGCTATCACAACAGCTGCCACTGCCAACTCGCTGAAATATAATCTGGCTACACGTTTAGTGAAAACAAGCGGTTTTTTGAACTTCTTGCGCAACTGCGACACCGCAACCGCCACAAGCACCACAGCAAGTATGCTAATCACATACCACGATTGTACACAAAACGGTGTCAAAGCACACATCAAGCACACCAAACTAATCAATCTGGGCATGTCATACAATTCACTGTTCTGCTTAAACCATTTGATGTAACGTTCGTTGCGATAGGAGTTTTGCTGCATCATTTGCATGTCATGCTTCAGCATCACTGCCAAATTAAACAATGCCGACACAGCAAACACCACATTCACTATCTCTTCTATATTCATAATTCACTATTTGTTATTGAACTCTTTACTCAAAAAACTTCTCAACACGGCTTGATATTGCATGGGATTGTCAAGAAAGCTATAATGGCCACAACCTGCAAACGACACAAGCCCGGCATCAGGGATAAGTTTCTCCATCACTTTAGCGTCGCTCAGCGGCGTTGCCGTGTCATTCTCTCCCCATATCAACAATGTTGGGCATTTTATGCTTGGCATCAGGTGTTTGAGGTCCTCATTCACCACCTTGCTTAGTATGGCACGCATCATGGGTGTGCTGTTGCTATAATCGCTCGAGCCCTTTTTGCCACGCAACTCATTGAGCTTCATTTCACCTTTTTCTTTGCCATAAACAGCAAGTATCAAATGCTTCATGAGTTTGTAGGTGTACACCTTATAATAGTACTTTAAGCTGCGACGTGGTTTCACGCCGGCGGCATCGGTGAGAATAAGCTTTCGCACTGCATTGCGCGAGGCATAAACGATGCCAACACGGCCACCAAACGAGTGCCCAAGCATCACAGGGTTTTCAACACCCTCAACCTTGCAGAAGTGTTCAATAGCGCGAGTGTACATCTCCACGCCCCACACCTCTTGCGGTTCTTCACTCTCGCCAAAGCCAGGGAAATCAACATTATATACCTTCATATACGGCACAAGGGTGTTCTCAATGCTTGCCAACGTGGTGTGGTTGCAACCCCAACCGTGCATAAGCACCACCGGGTAACCCTCACCTTCAACGGTGTAACACATCTTCACACCCTTCACATCAATATATTTTTTCATCTTAATCTCAAAAAATTAATTATCATCAACAGCGCACATGCGAGCCATTCGGCATCAAATGTGACAGCATCACAGCACACGCCGCTATTAAACTACAAAATTACTCATTCCGCGCAAAACAGCAAAATAACATCTCCTAATTTATTATTTATAGCTCAACAATTTGTCAAATTACGCACTTGTAAAAAAACACCATCACCTTGTTGCCCGACTTATCATTTTTAGTTATCTTTGCCATAGAATCAAGAAAAATCAATACCCTATGTCAAAAGAGATAAAATTTGCATTAGTGGTTCCTTGCTACAACGAGCAGGAAGTGCTCAACGACACCACTATAAAACTAAATAAGGTGTTAGACGACATGACCGGTAGCGGCTTAATAGCCTCTGGCGATATAATCTATGTTGACGATGGCAGCAAAGACAACACTTGGCCAATGATAAAAGCCCTTGCCAAATCAAACAGCCGAATCATAGGCGTGAAGCTGGCTCACAACGTGGGCCACCAGAATGCGCTTTGGGCAGGACTTGAAAAGGCTGCCGAAATGCAATACGACGCCACCGTGAGCATCGATGCCGATTTGCAAGACGACATTGAAGTGATTGCTGACATGGTGTGGGACTTCGCCAACGGCAACGACATAGTTTATGGCGTGCGCAAGGAGCGTAGCACCGACACGTTTTTCAAACGATTCACCGCACAATCATTCTACAAGCTCATGTCGAGCATGGGAGGCGAGATTATTTACAACCACGCCGACTTTAGGCTTATGAGCTTGCGCGCACTCAGGTCATTGCTCACCTACCCCGAGCGAAACCTGTTTCTGCGAGGCATTGTGA
>JBJECY010000002.1:0-22764 GCA_051871515.1 Muribaculaceae bacterium
TCCTTGAACTCTGGCGCAACCTTGGTCCAGACCGCGATGTTCCTGCTGGCGACATTGGCGTTGGCGGACGCGAAGTTGGCTACATGTTTGGTATGTACAAGAAATTGGCTCGTGAACACACTGGTACATTCACCGGCAAGGGCCTTGAATATGGCGGTTCAAAGATTCGTCCTGAAGCCACTGGCTACGGCGCATGCTACTTTGTTCGCAACATGCTCAACAGCATGGGCACCGACTTCAAGGGCAAGACTGTTGCTCTCTCAGGCTTTGGTAACGTGGCATGGGGCGCTGCTCTCAAAGCCACTGAACTTGGCGCTAAAGTAGTCACCATCTCTGGTCCTGACGGATACGTCTATGACCCAGACGGCATTTCAGGCGAAAAGATTGACTATATGCTTGAACTGCGTGCATCAGGCGAAGACATCGTTGCTCCTTATGCTGAGAAGTATCCAAATGCTAAATTCTATCCCGGACGTCGTCCTTGGGAAGTTAAGGTTGACATCGCTATGCCTTGCGCTACTCAAAACGAGGTTGGCAAGGAAGATGCCGAGAATCTGGTTAAGAACGGCGTAATCGTTGTTGGCGAGGTTTCTAACATGGGCTGCACTCCTGAAGCAATCGATACATTCATCGCTGCCAAGGTGCCTTATGGCCCAGGTAAGGCAGTGAATGCCGGCGGTGTTGCCACTTCAGGTCTCGAAATGAGCCAAAACGCAATCCACCTCTCTTGGTCAGAGCAAGAAGTTGACGACCGTCTCCACACCATCATGAACGACATTCACGAGCAATGCGTGAAATACGGCACCGAGCCTGACGGTTACATCAACTACATGAAGGGCGCTAACATTGCCGGATTCATGAAGGTTGCTAACGCAATGATGGCTCAAGGTATCATCTAATTGATTCATACTATTTTAACATAACAATAGTAGAGTAATTATTTAACAAGGCATTGGGTGGTTTTTCAACCTCCCAATGCTTTTTTCTTGCATATACATGTTTCTGCAAAATGCTTTTAATCACATCAAACATTCTTACTCTCACAGAAATTCTGTAACTTTGCACACCAAATTAGCAACAACAAGCAAATTAATTACAAACAACCCTTAGTAACACCCAATACAACAATGCTTAAAGCCGCTTTAATAGCCGGAGCCGGCGGATTCATAGGTTCTTCATGCCGATATCTGATGGGCAGGCTCACCGCCCATCTCACCATGACGCACTTTCCCATTGCCACTCTTGCCGTGAATGTGCTTGGGTGCCTTATTATTGGCATATTGTTTGGAATTGCCGAACGAGCTAACATAGTTTCGCAAAACATGAGTTTGCTGCTCATCACAGGCTTTTGTGGCGGATTCACCACATTCTCAACTTTCTCAAACGAAATGTTTCTGATGATTCAATCACGCCAATGGATGCATTGCACATTGTATTTTTCGCTTAGTGTGATTTGCGGCCTTGCGATGGTGTGGTTGGGACGCATTATTGTTCAACAATTCAACTTTTCTCAACTATGAAAATCACACTTGCAGTTGTTGGAAAACTCTCAGGCGGATACTTGAAACAAGGCATTGACGATTACACCAATCGCCTCAGTCATTACATCCCCTTCAACATACAATACATAGCCGATGCCAAATGCACTAAGAATATCACCGAAGCACAGCAAAAGAAACTTGAAGCAAAAAACATACTGCAAACTCTTGAGCGCAGCGACTATGTTGTGCTGCTCGACGAGCACGGCAAAGAATACACATCAATGGAGTTCTCACGATTCATTGAACGGAAAATGGCAACCGTGAGCAAGCGACTGGTGTTTATCGTGGGCGGGCCTTACGGATTTGATGAAGAAGTTTACGCTCGCGCCAACGAGAAAATCTCACTGTCGAAAATGACATTTTCTCATGAAATGATTAGGCTCATCTTCACCGAGCAACTCTATCGGGCAATGACAATACTCAACGGCGAGCCCTATCATCATGAGTGACAACAGCGCACTGCCCTCGTTTTAGTATTCAACGTACATAAGTTCTCTAATAATAGCATCTGACAGCATAACACCGTTTTGCGTGAGCGCATAGATGCTTCCATTGCACTGCATCACACTTTGTAACACATATTCATCAGCAATACGGCGAAAACGCATGGCAATATTTTCGCCAAACTGCCTCCCAACAACGTCAACGTCAATGCCCCACTTGGTGCGCAACCTCACCATCACCATTTCATTGTAGCGTTGCCACCACAATTCTTCCTCTGCAACACAAGCCACCTTGCCCTCAGCAACACATCGCATATAGGCTAAAATATCACACGGATTGTAGCTTCGCACATTCCCATCATAGCTATGTGCCCCGGCACCAAGTCCCAAATAAGGAGTTCCGTTCCAATAACTGGAGTTGTGCTGAGAATAACACCCCGGCTTAGCAAAATTTGATATCTCGTAATGCTCATAACCTGCATAACTCAACCGCTGGCACAACATCTCATACATTGCCACACACAATTCCTCATCAGCCTCCTTGATGCGCCCCATGTCGCGCAAGCGTGTGAGTGCCGTACCCTCTTCATAGCTAAGGCAATAAGCACTGATGTGGCTAACGTCCATTGCCAATGCAACGTCGAGCGAATGTGCCCACGATTGCAGCGTCTGCAACGGAAGTCCATAAATCAAATCTATGCTGATATTGCTTATCCCGCCACGCTTCAAAACATCTATCGCGTCAATAGCCTCCTGCGCATTATGGCGGCGATTAACGGCTTTAAGTTCTTCATCAACAAACGATTGCACGCCCATACTCACCCTATTCACACCGTATGTCCTGAGGGCAGCTACAAGCTCAGGCGTAACATCATCAGGGTTCACCTCAATGGTCACTTCACAAGCATCAGCCATCACGCCCTTTGACCGTAACATATCAAAAACCGCCCCAAGCTGTTCAATAGTGAGCGCCGATGGCGTGCCGCCACCTATATATATAGTAGAAATATCGGCACCCGAAAGCTCGCCAATGCGCATATCAAGCTCCTTTCCAAGAGACTCAACATATTGCCAAGAGCTCTTCAAAGAAGTCACAGAATAAAAATCGCAATAGCTGCAACGTCGTTTGCAAAAGGGAATATGGATGTAAATGCCTGCCATTTGATACATTATTATATTTACGCCACAAAATTAACAATAAAACCGCGCAAGCTATAATCAAAAAGCCTAATATTACACAAGAATTTTTGCAATTAAATCACAACAACCACCCTCAGGACTGCAATTTTTCAACATTAATGCCACTTTACGGGCAAAGAGTTATGATTATATAAAAAATTTTTCATAACTTTAGCCTCATAAATCTTGAAATTATCAAACATAAAAACTACCAATAACATGAAAGTTTATAATTCAAACGAAATCAAGAACATTGCCCTTCTTGGCAGTAAAGGCTCAGGTAAAACCACACTTGCTGAAGCTATGCTTCTGGAGTGTGGAGTTATAAAACGCAGAGGCACAATTGAATCAGGCAACACCGTATGCGACTATTTCCCAGTGGAAAAAGAATACGGCTACTCAGTATTCTCAACTGTTCTCTATGCCGAATTCCTTAACAAGAAGCTCAATGTGATTGACTGCCCGGGTAGCGACGACTTCGTTGGCAACGCCATAACAGCACTCAACGTGACTGACTGCGGCGTAATCTTGGTTGACGCACAATATGGCGTGGAAGTAGGTACACAAAACATTTTCCGCACCACTGAAGACGTTAACAAGCCTGTGATGTTTGCCGTGAACCAACTCGACGGCGAAAAGGCCGATTTCGACAACACTCTCGCACAATTGCGTGAAACATTTGGTCCACGCGTCACTCCAGTGCAATACCCCATCAATGCCGGTACAGGATTCAATGCCTTTATCGACGTGCTCCTCATGAAGAAATATGAATGGGGTCCAGAAGGTGGTGTTCCTACTATTAGCGAAATCCCTGCCGAAGAACTTGAAAAGGCTACAGAACTCAACGCTAAGTTGGTGGAAGCAGCTGCCGAGAACGACGAAGGTCTTATGGACAAATTCTTTGAACAAGGCACCCTCACCGAAGACGAGATGCGCGAAGGTATTCGCAAAGGTCTGGTTGACCGCAGCATCTATCCAGTATTCTGCGTGAGCGCACTCAAAGATATGGGCGTGCGCCGCATGATGGAATTCCTTGGCAACGTGGTTCCGTTTGTAAACGAGATGCCAGCCGTTACCAACACCGACGGTGAAGAAGTGAAACCGGTTGACGATGCTCCAGTAAGCTTGTTCGTGTTCAAGACCACCGTTGAACCTCATATTGGTGAAGTATCTTACTTCAAGGTAATGCAAGGTGTGCTCAAAGTTGGTGCCGACCTCACCAATGCTGACCGTGGTTCAAAAGAACGCTTAGCACAAATATATGCCGTTTGCGGTCAAATCAAAACTCCGGTTGATGAACTTCGCGCTGGCGATATTGGCGCCACAGTGAAGATGAAAGACGTTAGAACCGGAAACACACTCAACGACAAGGGTGCAGAACATCGCTTCGACTTCATCAAATATCCAGCACCTAAATATCAACGTGCCATCAAGCCTGCAAACGAGGCCGATGCCGAGAAACTTAGTGCTATCCTCACTCGCATGCATGAGGAAGACCCAACTTGGACCATCGTTCAATCAAAGGAACTCAAGCAGACCATCGTTTCAGGTCAAGGTGAATTCCACCTTCGCACACTCAAATGGAGAATTGAGAACAACGAGAAGCTTAAGGTTGAATATCTTGAACCAAAGATTCCTTATCGCGAAACCATCACCAAGGCAGCTCGTGCCGACTATCGCCACAAGAAACAATCAGGCGGTTCTGGCCAGTTCGGTGAAGTGCACCTCATTGTTGAACCATATGTAGAAGGCATGCCTAAGCCTGACACTTATCGCTTTAACGGTCAGGAATACAAGATGAACGTGAAAGATTGCCAAGAAATCAGCCTTGAATGGGGCGGCAAACTCATCATCTATAACTGTATTGTTGGTGGTGCCATCGACGCACGCTTCATCCCTGCAATTGTGAAAGGGATCATGGACCGCATGGAACAAGGCCCTCTCACCGGTTCTTATGCACGCGACGTGGTTGTTTGCATCTACGACGGTAAGATGCACCCGGTTGACTCTAACGAAATCTCGTTCCGTCTTGCCGGACGTCACGCATTCAGCGATGCGTTCAAGAACGCTAATCCAAAGGTGCTCGAGCCTATCTACGATGTTGAAGTAATGATGCCAAGCGACCGCATGGGTGACGTGATGAGTGACCTGCAAGGACGCCGTGCTATCATCATGGGTATGACCAGCGTTAAGGGATTTGAAAAAATCTCTGCCAAGGTGCCTTTGAAAGAGATGGCAAGCTATTCAACAGCTCTCAGCTCAATCACCGGCGGACGTTCTTCATTCTCAATGAAGTTTGCTTCTTACGAACTCGTTCCTGGCGACGTTCAAGAAAAGCTGCTCAAGGCTTACGAAGAATCACAAAAAGAAGACTAATATTATGGAGTTTCATAAATAGGTCCGAACTACAAAACTTCATTACGGAAATGTGCCTCAAGCTTACGCTTTTGGCACATTTCTTATTTTATATAATCATGAAAAATTACACCTTATTATATATTTATTTATATACATAACTCTCAAAATAAAATACCGTCACACCTACCAAAACACACCAAAACGTCGTCTACAAGCGCATTTTGGCTAAATATCACACTCGCAAACCACAAAAATCACACTAAAATCAAATTTTATCATAAAATATCAGCCAAAACTTTTTGGATTTCACATTTATTTGTTAATTTTGCACAAGTTGTTAATTAACAATTTAGCATAATATTATTAAAAAGACACCAAGATTAAACATTTTCGCTTTTAATGTGTCTAAAATAATAGTAATATATGCGAAGTTAAACATAAATAAACTATCAACACCTCAACCGAAGGAGAACAGACATTATGAAAAAATCCATCATTTGGCTTTTGACCGTAGTAATGGCATGTGCATTCATAGGGTTCATATATGTGCAAATCACATATATGGAAAATATGATAAAGATGCGCAACGCGCAATTCTCAGAGTCGGTTATGCGCAGCTTAAACAGCGTGTCGCTACAACTTGAGCAGGACGAAACAAAATATTTCCTTGAAGAAGACATCGCCGACCTTGGCGTGCTCTACCCCAGCGTGAACAAAGGCAATTTCACAAATGCCATCAACGGCAACGAAAGCAGCTCGGAGCTAATCATCAACGGCAAAATTAACGGTGTATCGCCGTCTAAGACCGATGCCGAACAAGAAAAAGCCGGCAAAAGCTTCAAAGACAAATATCAGAGTGTTCAGGAAACTCTTAAAGGGCAATACCTCTATCAAAAAGGGCTGCTCAACGAAGTGATTCTCAACATATTGAGCCAATCGAGCAACCGCCCTATTGAAGAGCGCGCCGACTCATCAACCGTCAACACCTATTTGCAACAACAACTGCAAAGCAACGGACTCGACATCCCTTATGAATTTGCATTGGTGAGTCGCAGCAACGGCTTGATTTATCAAACCGACGGTTTTAACACCGACAAGTCATCGGAGCACGACACTTACACACAAGTGCTTTTCCCCAACGACCCTATTGGGCGAATGACCTATCTGAAAGTGATGTTCCCCACCAAAAAGAACATCATCATGTCGTCAATCAAGTTTATGATTCCCTCGTTTGTGCTGTCGTTTATTCTGCTTGTGATTTTCATTGTCACCATCACTATCGCATTTAAGCAGAAACGTCTCACCGAGATGAAAAACGACTTCATCAACAACATGACGCACGAGTTTAAAACGCCTATTTCAACCATATCGCTTGCCGCACAGATGCTCAACGACGACAGCGTGCGCAAGAGCCCTACAATGATGCAACACATCTCAGGAGTAATCAACGACGAGACCAAGCGACTGAGGTTCCAGGTTGAGAAAGTGTTGCAAATGTCAATGTTCAACAGGCAAAAAGCCACCCTCAAGCTGCAAGAGCTTGACGCGAACCTCATCATTGACAATGTGGTGCACACCTTCAAAATCAAGGTTGAGAAATACGGCGGAAGCATTGAGACCAACCTGAATGCCGAAGACCCGATTGTTAACGTTGACGAGATGCACTTCACCAATGTGATATTCAACCTGCTTGACAACGCAGTGAAATATCGCAAAGAAGACACCCCGCTGCTGCTGAAAATATCAACAGCCAACATCAACGACGATAAGCTGCAAATCACCATCAGCGACAACGGCATTGGCATCAAGAAGGAAGATTTGAAACGTATTTTTGAAAAATTCTATCGTGTATCAACCGGCAACCGCCACGATGTGAAAGGATTTGGGCTCGGTCTTGCCTATGTACACAAAATGATAACTGAACTCAAAGGTGAAATTAACGTAACCAGCGAGTACAATAAAGGTTCAGATTTTATAATAACATTACCATTAATAAAATAAAGAAAGAAAAATTATGGAAGAAAGAGTTCGTATTTTACTATGTGAAGATGACGAAAACCTCGGCATGCTTCTGCGTGAATATTTGCAGGCTAAGGGGTTTAACGCCGACTTGTTTGCCGACGGCGAAAGCGGATATAAAGCTTTCCTTAAAGGCAAGTACGACCTATGCGTGCTTGACGTGATGATGCCTAAAAAGGACGGATTTCAATTGGCACAAGAGATACGCACAGTGATAAGCGACGTCCCCATCATATTCCTCACCGCCAAGTCGCTCAAAGAAGACATTCTTGAAGGATTTAAGATTGGAGCCGATGACTACATCACCAAGCCATTCAGCATGGAAGAACTGGTGTTCCGTATCGAAGCCATTCTGCGCCGCGTAAAGGGCAAGAAAGGCAAAGAAATCACCATGTACAAGATTGGTAAATTCACTTTCGATACCCAGAAGCAAGTGCTCATGATTGACGACTCGGCTACTAAGCTCACCACCAAGGAATCAGAGCTCTTGAGCCTGTTGTGCGCACACGTTAACGAGATTCTTGAACGCAACTTTGCATTAAAGACAATCTGGATTGACGACAACTATTTCAACGCCCGAAGCATGGACGTTTACATCACCAAGCTGCGCAAGCACCTCAAGGCCGACCCATCAATTGAAATCATCAACATTCACGGCAAAGGCTACAAACTCATTGCGCCCGAAATGGAAGCAAAAGCTCAATAATTAGGGCTTTGAAAGCAATGCAGCATTGCCCATAATTAGTCAATATAATGCAATATCTTGTTTTAAGAGATATTGCATTATTTGTTTTGTTTCGTTAATTTTGCATACACAAATCCAATAAAAATCAAATACGTCTATGGCAAGGTTTTTTTTAAGAATATATCAATACTGCATTGCATTACCCATATTAATAGTGCTGACAATCATCACTGCCCTGCTTACGCTCATTGGCAGCCCATTATTCAGCCATCAATGGTGGGGATATTATCCGCCACGTATTTGGGCGAAATGCTGGTGCAGACTTATGTTTGTAAAGGTTGAGGTGCGAAACCGCGAAGCCATTGACCCAAGCAAACCTTATGTATTTATTGCCAATCACCAGGGAGCTTACGATATATTTGCCATCTACGGCTATCTGGGGCACAACTTCAAATGGATGATGAAAAAAAGCCTTCAAAACATCCCCTTTGTGGGTGTTGCATGCATTGCAGCAGGGCACATACTGGTTGACCGCTCATCACCATCGGCTATTGCCAAGACCATGCAGGTTGCACGCAAACGGCTCTCAAACGGCATGTCACTCGTCATCTTCCCCGAAGGTTCGCGCAGTGCCAACGGCAAAATCCAGAAGTTCAAGCGCGGAGCATTTAAACTTGCCACCGATTTCAACACTCCTATTGTACCTGTCACCATCAACGGCTCTTACCAAATACTACAAAAGAAATCTTACTGCATCAATCCAGGCAAGATAATCTTAACAATCCACGAGCCAATTGAGCCAGGCAACGATATGGATGCCGTGATGCAACAAAGCTACGATGCAATCAAATCAGCCTTGCCGCAAAGTGCAATCAATTGAAGCGAATGAATAGCGCCAACGCGCCTCGGCACTTTGTGGTTGCCATCACCCCTTTCAGCTAAACACCTGTGATGCAAGCTACAACGGCGCAACTCTCCCTCATTCGCCTTTTCACAACGGCTAAACATCATAGACTACCGCTCAACGCCGCAAGCCTTATGATGCCACAAGACGCAAAAAAAATTTCATTTTTTTGGTAAATAGCATTGTTTTCATAAAAATTATAGTTAACTTTGCACACGC
Organism: Muribaculaceae bacterium; assembly: GCA_051871515.1. GTDB lineage: Bacteria > Bacteroidota > Bacteroidia > Bacteroidales > Muribaculaceae > SFTJ01. Next base: position 9,349 of record JBJECY010000002.1, read on the forward strand.
AAAACAGACGATGCCTAGTGGTGTAATGGTAGCACTTCGGATTCTGGTTCCGCCTGTGAGGGTTCGAGTCCTTCCTAGGCAACAAGTCTAAATCAAAGGGAAGCTAATAAACTTCCCTTTTTTATTTTCTCCATTCCTTATCCCTACTCGGTTGAGTTAACTTCTTTGCAAAATCTTGTATTAACCAGATATCTACTCCCAAACAACATTTCCATTCAAACAACGTTAATTCACAAAAATCTTCACGAACAATCCAAAACACAGAGCAAAAAACAAAAAATTTAGCTCCAAAAAAAGCCATCATCATTTTGTTAACTCCCAAATATTTAGTAACTTTGCACCGCTTTTATGGGCAAAGCATGTCTTTTAACCCATGCGAGCAACCAAATGGCTTCGTGTAAGCCGACAATAATTTTATTATTAATACAATTTAAACTACAAAAATTAATGGCAACTAAAATCAGATTGCAACGCCATGGTCACAAGGACTATGCGTTCTATCCAATTGTAATCGCTGACAGCAGAGCACCACGCGATGGTAAGTTTATTGAAAGAATTGGCTCGTACAATCCTAACACTAACCCTGCTACAATCAGTTTAAATTTTGAAAGAGCTCTTTATTGGGTTAACAACGGTGCTATTCCTACTGACACTGTTCGCACCATCCTTTCACGCGAAGGCGTTATGCTCATGAAGCACCTGCAAGGTGGCGTAAAGAAAGGCGCATTCTCTCAAGAAGAAGCTCAAAAGCGTTTTGATGCTTGGAAGAAAGAAAAAGAATCAAAAATCAATGCAGTGAAAGTTGGCATCGCCGACGCTAAGAGAAGCGCAGCTAAGGCTCGTCTCGAAGAAGAAGCTGCTAAGAATGCCGCTAAGGCTGAAGCTGTGGCAAAGAAGAAAGCTGAACTTGCTGCCGCTGCTGCCGCTAAGGCTGCTGAAGAAGCTGCTGCGCAAAATGCAGAAACTGCTGAAACTCCAGCTGAATAATATTCCGAATCTTCTTTATAAGAACAATACGCGAGCTGAGGTCACATCTGTGACTTCAGCTCATTTGTTTTTTACAACAGCGCATACATCATCACCCTAACCATCATTCACACAACACACCTTTGGGGCACACTCATAACGCTGGGTGTGCCAAAACAAATTCTGTAAAATGTTTTTTAAAGGATATTTCTTGCTGTAATTCTAAAACGGCTGCTTATGGCAGCGGATTAAAACGCATGAAACTCGCCCACCATTGATTGTTCATCAAACTCAGGCTCGCTCATATCATAATCATACGAGCTTATGGGCTTTATTGAGCATATAGCAGTGATGAACTGCAACAGCGCATTGCCATTCTTGTCATTGGTGACAAACGTTCCGCTGGCGTTATGCAAATCAGTTAAACCAAAACTGAAATCAGCATTTACCCCATTTTCACGAATTTGGCAATATACGCCCAACGGCGAAGCGCCAAAGAAATCGCTCATGGCGGCAAATCCATCGCAATTAGCTTCGGTTTGTTCATAATTGAGCATCTTCACATACACCACATCGCCAATAATTCCCAATCTCACTTGTTTATTATTGTAGGCATAGATATATTCTCCGTCAACCAGCTCAGGGTCTTGTCCGAGCAACGATGCAAATTGGCTAATCAAGTTAACAATATCATCGGGTTTGCTCGATTGGGCAGCAAACACATAATTATATTCGTCTTCAAAAACAGGGTCTTGAGCAAGGCCAACAGCAATTGAACCATCAATCGACTCAATGATAGAAACCACATCAAGACTGCCAAGGAAAGGCATCTCGTTGACCATCCGTGCCATCTGCTGCACCTGTGGCAACCTAATAAGCGATTTACCATTGACACTCAAAGCCATCACCATCTCCATTGTGTTTGGCACAGCCTTAAGAAATGCGTTTGATGGTCCACTAAGGACAGCCTTAAGCAGCGTAGCAAACTGGCAGTCCTCATCCATTATGATGTTGGCTTTCATATCGCCTTTGTTTCCGTTAAATGTCATGCTGAATGTAACTGCCTTCACGTCGCTGTCAACAAGCAGCTGCATTATAGGGTAAGTTTTAGCAAGACTGTTGATTACGGCATTTGACTTTATGATGCTGTTCATGTGACGCATATTGAAGAAAGCCGACACTTCATCCTCCGAGGTGAAAATGCCCTTTGCTTCTTCAACTTCAACAATCGATTTACCTTCATAATTGAGCACGCCGGCGAGCCATTTCACAGCCTTTTTCACATCGGTGCTTTGCCTTAAATGACCAAGCATCAATATGTCATCGGCCACACACCACACATTCAGTCCGCTCATCACATAGTCAACACCGCTATGGTCGGCAAACTGAGCACCTGTTTTGTGGGTGATGAGCGCCTTAGCTTTATCCTCATCATTAAGGGCAACCAACATAACGAAATCACACATTTCGTTAGGGAAATAAACATAGGCTTTCTCTTTGATTTCTATCCCGATGGCAGGAAGATTCTTTATCATTTGTCCAAATTCCTGGTCATCATTAGCCTTGATAACCGCCTTCAGCTGGTCGGGGACAACCAAGTCGTCGCCACTCTTTATGCCCGATTTCTCAAGAACATTAGGCATATTCACACACACCACTCCGGCTGCGTCGGCTGGAATAAGGTTCTCCAAATGTTCATTTTTGTTGCTGCACGATGCCATTAAGCCAATAGCTGCAATGCACAATATTTCACGAAACAATTTCATATCACTTTCGTTTTTTACGGTCTTGCAAATTTACAAATTAATTTACTTTTTATGTGCCAAAGAGTCATAAAAGTATTACCACACTTGCCTTATCACAAATTATTTTCACAAATAACGCCCCAAGCCCCTGCACAAGCACTCAAATTGCATAATTTTTAGTAATTTTGAGGTGGATTTTAAAACAACATTATTAACTAACTCAAACAAATTCACATTGACAGCGCAACACAACATGGCAATGCCGGCCGAATGGGAGCAACAAGACGCCATATTGATGGCTTGGCCTCACAGCAACACCGATTGGCAATATATGCTCAACGAGGTGTGGCAATGCTACAAGCAAATTGCAGAAGCCATCACCAGCGATGAGCATCTCATAATAGTAACTCCTTGCCCACTTGAAGTTACCCAACAATTGCAATCATTGCCCAACTTCAGCAACATACACATTATTAATATCGACACCAACGACACTTGGGCTCGCGATTTTGGTCCTTTGAGTGTAAATATTGATGGCAACATTTCATTTATTGATTTCAAGTTCAACGGCTGGGGGCTAAAATTCGCATCAAACAAAGACAATATGATAACTCGCCAGCTGCATAGCGCCGGGATTCTCACAAGGCCTGTAATCAATCAGCTTGGTTTTGTGCTTGAGGGCGGTTCAATTGAGAGCGACGGCAACGGCACCATCATGACCACAAGCAACTGCCTGTTGTCGCCCAACCGCAACGAGCACATGAGCCGTCAGCTCATTGAGGAACACATCAAACAATGCTTCGGGGCAAAGCAAGTGTTGTGGGTTGACCACGGCGACCTTATGGGCGACGATACTGACTCGCACATCGACACTTTGGCTCGCTTCATTCCTGGCAACACAATCGCATTAACAGTGTGTAGCGACGAAAACGACCCTCATTATGAGCAACTAAAACTGATGCAAAAGCAAATAAACACCTTTTGCAACGCACAGGGGCAACCATATAACACCATGATATTGCCGTTGCCATCACCCATATATGACGAGGACGGCATGCGCCTACCGGCAACCTATGCCAACTTCCTCATCACCAACAACTTGGTGCTCGTGCCCACCTACAATCAACCTGCCAATGACCAAGCTGCACTCAAAGCTTTGCAACAAGCCATGCCTACTCACAAAGTGATTGGCATTGATTGCCGAGCATTAATAAAGCAGCACGGTTCGCTGCACTGCGTAACAATGCAACTATTTAAGAACACCACCAACATATCAGAAATATGAAACAAGATATCATCAAAATAGGCATCATTCAAGCATCGCGCACAGCCGATGTTGCCGCCAATCACAAACAACTTGTGGAGCAAATTGAGCAACTTGCCCAACAAGGAGCACAACTTGTGGTGCTGCAAGAATTGCACGAGTCGCTCTATTTTTGCCAAGAAGAGAACGTTGAAAACTTTAAGCTGGCAACTACCATACCCGGACCTGTCACCGACGCTTATTCAGCTATTGCCGCCAAAAACAAGATTGTCCTCGTCACATCGCTGTTTGAAAAACGCGCAGCCGGGCTATATCACAACACGGCAGTGGTGTTTGATAGTGACGGCTCAATAGCAGGCAAATATCGCAAAATGCACATCCCCGACGACCCGGCTTATTACGAGAAGTTCTATTTCACACCTGGTGACTTGTCATTCAATCCCATCGAGACATCGTTAGGCAAATTGGGTGTGCTGGTTTGTTGGGACCAATGGTATCCCGAGGCAGCAAGATTAATGGCGCTTAAAGGTGCTGACTTACTCATCTATCCCACAGCAATAGGTTGGGAATCAACCGATTCGCCCGACGAGAAAGCCCGTCAACGTGAGGCATGGATTACCGTACAACGTGGCCATGCAGTGGCAAACGGTTTACCCGTAGTGACAGTCAACCGCGTTGGTTTAGAGCCCGACCCCTCGCAGCGCACCAACGGAATTGAGTTTTGGGGTTCGAGCTTTGTTGTGGGACCTCAAGGCGAGTTCCTATATCAAGCAAGCCATGACAAGCCGGAAACTGCCATAGTGTCAGTGTCAACAGCCCGAAGCGAGACAGTGCGCTGCTGGTGGCCATTCTTGCGCGACCGCCGCATTGACCACTACGGCGAAATCACAAAGCGCTTTATTGACTAAACCGCGCCTTGCCTCGCTTCTGCATTATTCAAATCCGTAACTTTTAATGATGCAGAAGGAATTGCATCACGCATTTTGCGCTATGAAACAGTCACAACAATTGCAAAACATCTAACATACAACAAAGGGTTGACTCATTACTGAATCAACCCTTTGTTATCTATATATTTCTACACGAAATTATTCATTATCGAGTTTATGAACCACAATGCCCGAACGGAGTTTCGGCTCGAACCAAGTGGTTTTTGGCGGCATGATATTGCCAGTGTCGGCAATGTCGATGAGTTGCTTCATGCTCACAGGATAAAGGGCAAGAGCCATCTTCATCTCACCGCTATCAACACGACGCTTCAACTCACCAAGTCCGCGAATACCACCCACAAAATCAATGCGTTTGTCGGTACGCAAATCGGTGATACCAAGCACATCACGCAATATGAGGTCCGATGATATGGTTACATCGAGCACGCCAATTGGGTCGCTATCGTTGTAGGTTCCTTCTTTAGCAGTGAGCGAATACCATTTTCCTCCAAGATAAAGAGCAAAATTGTGCAATGCCACCGGATGATAAATCTCCTCGCCTTGACATTCAACAACAAAGTTTTCAGCCAATCTTGCCAAGAACTCATCTTCGCTCAACCCATTGAGGTCCTTGACAACGCGATTATAGTCAATTATCTTCAGGTGACTCTCGGGGAAGCATACAGCCAAGAAGAAGTTATATTCTTCAGTGCCCTGATGGTTAGGATTAGCAAGAGCTTTCTCATGACCCACAAGAGCAGCGGCGGCAGTGCGATGGTGACCATCGGCAATATACAAATATGGTATCTCGCCAAACAAGCATGTCACATCTGCAATGGTTGCCTCATCGTCAATCACCCAGAAATGATGACCAAAGCCATCTTCGGCCACGAAATCATATTCAGGAGCCTTTTTGATGGTCTCGTCAATGATACGTTGCAGCCCGGCATTATCAGGGAATGCAAAGAACACCGGCTCAAGGTTGGCATTGTTAACACGCACATGCTTCATGCGGTCTTCTTCCTTATCCTTTCGGGTAAGTTCATGCTTCTTTATCACCCCATTGATGTAATCATCAACATTGGCTGCCACCACAATACCGTATTGGGTGCGGCCATTCATTGTTTGGGCATAGATGTAATAGTTTTCTTTTGCATCTTGCACAAGCCAACCTTTTTGCTGAAACATTTTGAAGTTTTCAACAGCTTTGGCATACACTTTAGGGTCGTGTTCGTCAGCAATTGGCTCAAAGTCAATCTCTGGTTTAATGATATGATAGAGCGACTTTTCGTTGCCCTCAGCCTCGGCTTTAGCTTCTTGCGAGTTTAGCACGTCATAAGGTCTTGATGCAACTTTGGTTACCAAGTCTTTGGGAGGCCTCAAGCCTTTAAATGGTTTTACTAATGCCATAGTTTTATTTGTGTTTTTTGGTTTAGTTTTTTTATTGTTTTTATTTATGATTCTTTCTTACAATGGTTTGAGTGCGGTCAGGACCTACCGACACAATTGTGATAGGCACATTGAGCTTTTCTTCAAGGAATGCGATATAGTCGTTAAACTCCTTGGGGAATTGGTCTTCGCTGGTCATCTTGGTCATGTCGCACTTCCAGCCTTTCAGCTCGGTGTAAACCGGCTCAATGCCTTCTTCAATTGAATAAGGGAAATCGCGAGTTTCAATGCCATTTACCTTATATGAATCGCAGGCTTTGATGGTTTCAAAATCATCGAGCACATCGCTCTTCATCATTATCAGCTGAGTGACTCCGTTGAGCATGATGGTGTAACGCAGTGCCACAAGGTCAACCCATCCGCAGCGGCGTTCACGTCCGGTTACGGCACCGTATTCATGGCCAATATCTCTGATTTTTTTGCCGGTTTCGTCAAAAAGCTCAGTTGGGAACGGTCCGCTGCCAACGCGAGTGCAATAAGCTTTGAAGATGCCATATACCTCTCCTATCTTGTTAGGAGCAACGCCAAGACCCGAGCATGCGCCGGCGCACACCGTGCTCGACGATGTAACAAACGGATATGAACCGAAATCCACATCAAGCATACTGCCTTGAGCACCCTCGCAAAGCACGCTCTTGCCCTCGGCAAGATATTTGTTCACCACATGCTCGCTGTCAATGATTTCAAATTGCTTAATGTATTCAATGCCTTCAAACCATTGTTTTTCAAGCTCTTCAACATCAATTTCAAAGCCCAGGGCATCAAGCAGACGCATGTGGCGCTGCTTGGCAGCAGCATATTTTTCTTCAAAACGCTCATATATATCGCCCAAGCGCAAGCCATCGCGGCTGATTTTGTCAGTATAAGTTGGGCCTATGCCCTTGCCTGTGGTACCAATCTTTGCGGCGCCCTTAAGAGCTTCATAGGCAGCATCGAGCTTGCGATGGGTGGGCAAAATCAGATGCACTTTCTTAGAAATCTTCAGCACTTTTTTGATGTCAATGCCACTTTTCTCCAAGTCCTTAGCTTCAGCTGCAAACAATATAGGGTCAAGCACCACGCCGTTGCCAATAATGTTTATCTGGCCTTCTTGAAAAATTCCCGAGGGAATTGAGCGCAAAACATATTTATGACCATTAAATTCCAGCGTGTGACCGGCATTTGGTCCACCTTGGAAACGGGCCACTACGTTGTAATTAGGGGTTAACACGTCAACCACCTTACCTTTACCTTCGTCGCCCCATTGCAATCCAAGTAATACGTCAACTTTCATTTTTCTTTTTTACTATGTTTAGTTAATAATAATTTCTTGTTTTTGGTAGTATCACTTGCAGTGTTGCCCTCAGCCTTTGCGCTGCGTTTCATCTTCCTGGCGCAAGCATTGCACGTGCCATAAATGTTGAGCGTATAATAATCGGTGATAAACGCCGAGAACTTTTTGGTGTTGAGGTATCTCACAAGTTCCAAATCCCGCTCGTCTTTCACACGGCCGCACAACGTGCACACCAAGTGCAGGTGCTGCACCTTGCTATCACACCGCTCATACATGGCACGGTCAATAAACACTTCCTTACGAATCAAGCCAAATTCCACAAGCAACTCCAAATTGTTGTAGATGGTGGCTTTGCTCACCGGATACTCCGATTTTGCCATTCTGTCACAAAGCATTTCCACATCGAAGTGCTTTTCAATCTGCATCACCTCTTTCAGGATGGCATAGCGTTCAGGTGTCTTGCGACAGCCCTTTGCCTCCAAAAACTTGGTGAATTTGTCAATCATCATATTCTTATTCTGACTTTCAGGCATATTTATCGTAATTACTTAGCAAAGATATTATAAATAGGTTAAATCTCAAAAATAAACTCATAAAAGTTGATGTTTTCTTTTGGCACAATAATTGCATTATATTTATTGAATTTGATTTTTCAACACGCAAAAGGTCAAGATTTGATAATGGAAGTATTCTACACCAAAACATTGCATAAGATACTGGATGACAGCCGCAAACAAGCCGTCAGACTTGGGTGCGACAATGTTGAACCAGAGCACATCATGCTGGCTATTGTTGACAATAAAAGCTGCAATGCCAATGTCATTTTGCAAAATTTTGGCATAGATTTTGTGCAACTCACGGCGTTCCTTGAGGCTTGCTCGCTCAACTTTGACAATAATGACACTTTGCGCGAACATGCCAAGTTGCAAAATGTTGATTTCAGCAAACTCGCAATGCAACTTCTGCACGAAAGCGCAAGTCAAGGCGTTAAACATCACTGCCGCAAGGTTGACAGCGAGCACATTTTGCTTGCCTTGTTGGCCAATGAGCAGAATTACAACACATCTAAAATTCTAACGAACATGAGTATTAACTACAACGATATTGAAGATTATCTTCGCAACCAGCAAACGCTGCCGCAATCGGGGCCAAGCTATGCCGAAGATGATGACGACGACGACGAATATCCATCGGGCGGAAGCTCGGGTGACAACTCTTCAGCCTCGGGCGATGAGAAACAGTTGCACACCACACGCACTGCAAAGCCTCATCATGACACCCCCATGCTCAGCAAGTATGGTAAGGACATCACCAAGCAAGCCGAGGACGATGAGCTTGACCCAGTGATTGGTCGCGAAAAAGAGATTGAACGCGTTTCGCAGATTCTGGCTCGACGCAAGAAAAATAATCCGGTGCTTATTGGCGAACCGGGAGTAGGAAAATCAGCTATTGTTGAAGGTCTTGCTATACGCATTGTGCAACGCAAAGTGGCAAGAATTCTTTTCAACAAGCGCATCTTTGCCCTCGACATGGCTTCGCTGGTAGCAGGTACCAAATACCGCGGCCAATTTGAAGAGCGCATCAAGGCGGTGATTGAAGAATTGAGTAAAAACCCCGATATAATCTTGTTTATCGACGAGATTCACACTATTGTGGGTGCAGGCAACGCATCTGGCTCAATGGACGCAGCCAATCTGCTCAAACCGGCTCTTGCTCGCGGCGAGATTCAATGCATTGGTGCAACCACCATCGACGAGTATCGCAACCATATTGAGAAAGATGGTGCGCTTGAACGCCGTTTCCAAAAGGTGATGGTTGAGCCGACCTCTCCCGAAGAAACTCGCACTATCTTGCAAAACATCAAAGCAAAATATGAAGAGCATCACTGCGTGACCTATACCGACAAGGCCATAGAGGCTTGCGTTTCACTCACCGACCGATATATCTCAGACCGCAACTTCCCCGACAAAGCCATCGACGCACTCGACGAAGCCGGTTCTCGCTCACACATTAATAATGTGAAGGTGCCAAAAGAAATCGACGATTTAGAGAAACAAATAGCCGAGGCACAATCCAATCAGGCGAAAGCTGTGGCTCGCACCGACTATGAGTGCGCGGCTCGCTACCGCGACCTCAAAAACAAGCTTCTCACCCAGCTTGAGGAATGTAAAACCAAATGGGACGAAGAAATGGCTAAGCAACGCGAAGTGATTGACGAGCATTGCGTGGCTGAAGTGGTTGCTCTCATGACTGGCGTGCCTGTACAACGCATTGCTCAGTCAGAAGGCATTAGGTTATTGAACATGGACAGCGAGATTCGCGACAGAATAATTGGGCAAGACGAGGCAATTGAAAAAATTGCTAAAGCCATTCGCCGCAACCGTGTGGGGCTTAAAGACCCTAACCGCCCTATTGGTTCATTTATGTTCCTTGGTCCAACCGGCGTGGGTAAGACATTGCTTGCCAAGCGACTTGCCGAATTTCTTTTTAACTCATCAGATGCGCTGATTCGCATTGACATGAGCGAATATATGGAAAAATTCAATGTGTCGCGTCTTGTTGGTGCGCCTCCGGGATATGTGGGATATGAAGAAGGCGGACAGCTCACCGAGAAAGTGCGCCGTCACCCCTATTCGGTGGTTCTGCTTGACGAAATAGAGAAAGCTCATGCCGATGTGTTCAACTTGTTGTTGCAGGTGCTCGACGAAGGTGCTCTTACCGACAGTCTGGGCCGCAAAATCGATTTCAAAAATACCATTATCATCATGACTTCAAACATTGGTTCTCGTGAACTAAAGGATTTTGGAGCAGGAATAGGATTTGGCATGCAAGAAGGCATAACTAAGGAACGCAGCGAGTCGGTGGTACGCAAAGCTCTCAACAAGAAGTTCTCGCCAGAATTTCTTAACCGTATCGACGACATCATCATGTTCAACTCGCTCAACAAGCAAAACATACGCGAGATTATTGAAATTGAGCTTAAAAAGTTCAACACCCGCGTAGAAAGCTTGGGCTTCACCCTCAACGTGACCGATGCTGCAAAAGACCTTGTTGCCGAAAAAGGCTTCGACAGTCAATATGGCGCTCGACCACTTAACCGCGCTATTCAGACCTACATTGAAGACCCGCTGTCAGAGATGTTGCTTAAAGGCGAGGCAGAAAAAGGCGACATCCTGGTGATTGACGCAGCCAACAACAGCATTATCACCTCAATCACAAAAAACTGAATATAAACAATTAATATACAACCCATTAATAAATTTCATAAACAATCATGACAAAAGGAATAATTGGGGTAACTACCGACAACATTTTCCCCGTTATCAAAAAGTTTTTGTATAGCGACCACGAGATTTTCCTTCGTGAGTTGATTTCAAATGCAGTCGATGCAACACAAAAGTTAAAGACGTTGTCATCGATGGGCGAATATAACGGCGACCTGAACGACCTGAAAGTCACTGTGAGCATCGACAAAGAAGCCGGCACACTCACAGTGAGCGATATGGGTATTGGCATGACTGCCGAAGATGTTGACAAATACATCAACCAAATAGCATTCTCGGGTGCCGAAGAGTTTCTTGAGAAATACAAGAACAGCGCCAATGCCATCATAGGCCACTTTGGTTTGGGTTTCTACTCGGCCTTCATGGTGTCAAAGAAAGTTGAGATTCACAGTCTTTCTTATAAAGAAGGTGCCAAACCGGTGCTTTGGAGCTGCGACGGCTCACCTGAATTTGAGATGCAAGAAACCACCAAAGAAAACCGCGGTACCGATGTTGTGCTTTATCTCGACGAGGATGCCAAGGAATTTCTTGAAACTGCCAAAATCAACTCAATGTTGCTGAAATACTGCCGTTTCTTGCCTGTACCCATTGTTTCAGGCAAAGAACAGGAGTGGAAAGATGGCAAATACGTTGACACCGACCGCGACCACGTCATCAACAACGTTGACCCAATATGGACCAAGAAGCCAGTGGAGCTTAAAGACGAAGATTACAAGAGCTTCTATCACGCCATTCAACCCGGTCAAGAGGACCCATTGTTCTGGATTCACCTCAATGTTGACTATCCGTTCAACCTCACCGGCGTGCTCTATTTCCCAAAAATCAAGAACAACCTCGACATTCGCAAAGACCGTATTCAGCTCTATTGCAACCGCGTGTTTGTCACCGACAGTGTTGAGGGTGTTGTGCCCGACTTCTTGATGCTTTTGCAAGGCGTTATCGACTCTCCCGACATCCCTCTCAACGTGTCGCGTTCTTATTTGCAAAGCGATTCAAGAGTGAAGCAAATCTCGTCATACATCACCAAGAAAGTATCTCAACGTCTTGCTGAGATTGCTAAAAACGATGCTAAGAACTTCGAGGAAAAATGGAACGACATTAAGATTTTCATTGAATACGGAATGCTCACCGATGAGAAGTTCTGCGACTCGGCTCTCAAATTTATGTTGCTTGAGGACGCTGACGGCAAATTCTTCCACCTCGATGAATACAAAACCCTCATTGAAAGCACGCAAACCGACAAAGACGGCAACTTGGTTATGCTCTATGCCACCGACAAAGAGGCACAATACAGCTACATCAAAGCCGCTACCGATAAGGGTTACAGCGTGCTGATGATGAACGGACAGCTCGACAGCGCATTCATTGGCACACTTGAACAGAAAGTTGAGAAATCGCACTTTGTGCGCGTTGACTCTGACGTGATTGAAAACCTCATCAAGAAAGACGACAACAAAGAGGCCGACCTCACCACTAAACAGCGTAACGTGCTCACAACTATGTTCCGCTCTCAAATTCCTACAATTGAGAAGTCGGAGTTCACCATTGCTTTTGCCGCTCTTGGCGAGAACTCAACACCCGTGGTTGTCACTCAAAGTGAATATATGCGCCGAATGAAAGAAATGGCAGCCCTGCAACCGGGCATGAGCTTCTACGGCGACTTCCCCGACAACTATATTGTGACTCTCAACACCAACCATCGCGCCGTGAAGAAAGTGATTGATGCTGCCGAGAATGCTCTCGATGCTACTGTAACACCAATTGAGGACCAACTTGCCGCTGTCAATGCCGAGATTAAGGCCATTCGCGACACCGACAAGGAATACAAAGGTCTGCCCGAAGATTTGCAAAAGCAAGTTGACGAAAAAGAGCAAACCGCTCACCAACTGCGTGACCAGGAAAATGCTGCCGTAACAGAGTGGGCTAACTCTCAAGACACTGTGAAACAGCTCATTGACATTGCATTGCTCAGCAATGGTTTGCTTAAAGGCGAAGCTCTCAACAACTTCCTCAAACGAAGCATAGACCTGCTGTAAAACCCAAAGCATTGTAAGGGTGGTAAAGCCCAATACACTATAACCAACCATAAATCGGGACTGCATCCACGCAGCCCCGATTTTATTAACTTAGGTTCTATTTTCGCCTTTATTTTGCACATTGCTTTTTTTTACACTATATTTGTGGTGAGATTATTAACCAGATTATTAACCCTTTAAATTTCATAATTTACAAAACAGACATTCACGCTTCGCTATTTCACTTGTGACACCGACGGCTCATAAGCCGCATCACGCCGATTTGAGTTAACAATCATGCCACAACCCTTTCGGGTTTGGATATTTTTTAAATCAATCTGAAAAAGCGTGCGGAGTCTATTTATTAGCAAACTTGCAGCTCTATTTTAAAGAGCAGGACATATTTATTATGAGCTTTTTTGCTCTTGTTCTCATCTACCTCAAATCCGCAACTGCGTGCATAATATGATACAGAAGCGAAAAGAATCTGC
>JBJECY010000003.1:0-4617 GCA_051871515.1 Muribaculaceae bacterium
GTCGTACACTCGACAAAACAACTCAGACTGTGACAACTTACAAGGTGGTCATCGACAAGTGATAAATAATACAACCTCTAAGGCAACAGCATCGCAGTAGCGATGCGCCTTAGAGGGGAATTATAACCTGCAAAAAACAAAATCAATCCTCGTAGAGGCGCGAGCAATCGCGCCTCTATTTTTTTTGTGTGTGGTTTTTTTGTGGGGTGGAGGTTTGTGCGCGGCGGTTTGTGGGGGGTGTTTTGTGTTGGTCTTTTGTGCGTGGCGGCGGCCAATTTGATGCCATGTGTAGGGGCGTATAGCAATACGCCCGTTTTTTGCGGCGCGGCGGTTTTGTGGCATTTTGATGCGATGTGTAGGGGCGTATTGCGATACGCCCTTTTTTGCGCCATTTTGTGTGTTTTTGATGCGATGTGTAGGGGCGTATAGCAATACGCCCGGTGACCGCGGCGTGGGGGGTTATGGCAAATGTTTTTGCGTGTGTTTCGGGCGTATTGCGATACGCCCCTACATGGAAACGGACACCCATGGCGACAAATAACATGGAAACCGGAAAATGCGGATGGCTTGGGCGGATGTCTCGGGCGTATTGCGATACGCCCGTTCCCCGCGGCGATGGCGGTGACCGATGCCCGGATATTTGTGGCATTGCGGATGATTGTGGGCGTATTGCGATACGCCCCTACATGGGAACGAACATTGCGTGTGGCGTGGTTGGTGATTTTGGGCGTATTGCTATACGCCAGTTTTTTATGCCCCGTTTTGTGTTTTTTTGATGCGATGTGTAGGGGCGTATCGCAATACGCCCCTACAGGGAAACGACATTGTTGGTGGCGTGGCGTGTGTTTCGGGCGTGTGATTTCGGGCGTATTGCGATACGCCCCTACAGGGGAACACATCGTTGATGGCGTGGCGGGTGTTTTCGGCGGATGTTCTCGGGCGTATTGCGATACGCCCCTACAGGGAAACGGACATCGTTGGTGGTGTGGCGGATGTTTTCGGGCGTATTGCGATACGCCCCTACAGGGAAACGACATCGTTGGTGGCGTGGTAAACGGACAATGGGGATGATTTCGGGCGTATTGCGATACGCCCCTACATGGAACCGGACAACCATGGCGACAAATAACATGGAAACGGTCATCGTTGGTGGCGTGGTTGGTGATTCAGGCGTGATAAACGAACAATGCGTGTTTTTTGGGCGTATTGCTATACGCCCCTACATGGAAACGGACATCGTTGGTGGCGTGGCGGCTGGACAACTCGGATGGCGTAGTTGGTGATTGTGGGCGTGTGTGTTTGTGGGCGTATTGCTATACGCCCCTACATGGAAACGGACAACCATGGCGACAAATAACATGGAAACCGGAAAATGCGGATGGCGTGGTTGGTGGTTTCGGCGGATGTTTCGGGCGTATTGCGATACGCCCCTACATGGAAACGGACAAAGCGGGTGGCGTATTGCGACACAGCCTCCTACATTATCGCCCCGACATATTATGCTATGCAAAAAAAATTTTTCAAAAAAAATCTTGATTGTTGCAACTTTTCTGGAGGTTGCTGCGTCTAATAAGTGAAAAAGCCAATGAAGGCTTAGAGAAATCAACTTTAGTGAAAACGAATCAACTTAATAAAACAGAGAATTATGAAGACTTTAAAATCAATTTCAGTATTGGCGATAGCCGCAGTTAGTTTATTTGCAAGTAGCACAGTTAGTGCAGCCGAAGTGGTTAACAATGAAAAGGTGAACGCCATTTGTTTCAGCGACGGAGTGAACATATCGGTGAGCAAGGGCGAATCTACTCAGGTGCAATGTGTAGATGCCGAGGTGAATTACATGATTGAAGACGGCGTTCTCACCATCAAGTGTGCGGCGCACAATGCACATATCAATGTTGTGGTGCCCGAGCTGAAGTCGATACAGTATTACGGCAGTGAGAATGCCAGTGTAAGCGGCGTCTTGAATGTGGATAATCTGCTAATCAGCACCTCAAGTGAGGGCAACCTGAGCGTGAACGGAGTACAGGCACGCAATCTGGTGTGCGGCGTGCTTGGCAGCGGCAACATAGTGCTCAATGAGGTGAATGCCGGCAAGCTCACGTTTGGCATCAGCGGCAGCGGCAAGGTGATAATGGGCAGTAAGAGCAGCGATGAATATATGCACAACACCAGTCACCATGCAGTGCATCAAGGCCGTTACAGCATCGGAGCTAACGGCGAAGTGACGGCAGCAGTGCTCACCATAGGCAATGTGCGCACAATGTATGCAAGCCGTTGAGCAATGAAATCAGCTTAGAGTGAATAAAACAGATTGATAATTAGTTACTTTTGACGCAATGTTCCCATGTTATTGATTTGGTTAGTTTAGTAATAACCTTAATATAACAACAGTGTTTAGTAAATATATGTTAATTTTTTAGATTCCATCTAAAAATGTGCTCCCTTAGCCATTGGAGTATCTCAGCCGTGAGGCCGGGCCGTGGCAAAAGGGGGCTTTTCTGTCATAAACCTAAAATAAGAGTGCTTTCTTGGGGTCACGAGCCGTTGACCTGTTGCCGCCCGGCGGGCGGTGTTGCTTGCCGGTTGAGCGGTGCGGGCTCAGAAGCGTATCATAAGCTCCACCACCAGTTTGTCTTGTTCGCTTTCTTTGGGCGTGGAGTTGTGGCGATAGTGGTATTTCTCGTAGTTAAACCGCAGGTCGGTGGGGAAATACTTGTTGCGGACAGAGAGCGTGATGCCGGCGGTGAAGCGGTTGCGAGCGTCGTCGGTGACGGCGAGCACCGAAGGGTTCTCCTGTGAGAAGCCGTCTTTGCCGCTTGAGTGCTTGCCCATTTTGTCGAATCGCAGCAGATAGCTGATGCTTTGCAGATAGCCGCGTTG
Source organism: Muribaculaceae bacterium (assembly GCA_051871515.1). Taxonomy (GTDB): domain Bacteria; phylum Bacteroidota; class Bacteroidia; order Bacteroidales; family Muribaculaceae; genus SFTJ01. The sequence goes on from JBJECY010000003.1 coordinate 2,881, forward strand.
CAGAGTTTGTTTATAGATTGCCATGGCGTTGATGGCGTGGCAATCGCTAAAGGCGTTGTTTGAATAGCTTTTGTGCAGGTATTCGGCTTCGAGGTGAAAGCCCGAGAACTGATAATAAGCGCCGAGGTCGAGCGAGGTGTAATGCACGGTGCGGTTGGCGATGGCTTGGTGCTGCACGCTTGGCACAATGGCAAGCCCTTTGATGGGGAACCATTGCAGGCGCGCCGAGTAGTTCCAGTCGCTGTGCCATGCGGTCTTTTGGTTGTCGAGGTTTGAGCCGTTGAAGATGCCGGCATCAACAGCGAGCACCCGTTTGTTGGCTGAGTTGAGAAAGTCGTATCCCACGAGCACTCCAACGTCGCGCATGTCGCCCACCTGCTTGGCAATAAACGAGCGGTTGGCAAAGAATTGTGCTGAGGGGTTGCGGTGGGCGTCGATTGAGAAGGGCATGCGTTGCTGACCAATGCTCACGCGCAAGGTGCTCACCGGCATGATGCGCACCCAGGCATCTTTCATCTTTATCGCCGATTCGTCGCAGAGGTCAACCTCCAGTTTGTAAGACGAGCTTAGCGGCAATGCGCCCTCAACGCTCAGGCGCGCGTTGCGCACCTCAAAGCGCCCGGCATCCAAGTCGGGCTGATACTCGTATTTGCCGCGCAAAATGCCGTGCAGCTTGGGCATGTAGGCTGATTGCGCCCCGAGTTGGTTGAGGCGTTGTTCAATCTCGTCGAGCCGTTGTTCGGTAGTTTGCGCTGTGGCGGCTGAGGCAGCGGCTAACGCAAACAGCGCTGTCAATGCAATTGCTTGAAAATGAAGATGTTTTGCCATAGTGATGATGTTTGCAGGCTGTGGTGAATAATTTCTGCCTCAAAGAAACAGAAAAAATATAACAGGATTATAACAAAGCACGCCCGCAGCAGAAAATGCCGTCAATCGCGATGTTTTTGGGGGGCGGTGTTTTTTGCGGCGGCACGGTGGTTTTTGGGCGGGATGTTTTTGGTGGCGGCGTTTTGTAGGGGCATATAGCAATACGCCCGTTTTCCAAAATCGAGGATGATGCCATGCCGTAGGGGCGTATAGCAATACGCCCGGCGACCGCGGCGTGGCCCGATGCCGTCACCAATAAAAATGAGATGCCATGTTGTAGGGGCGTATAGCAATACGCCCAGCGACCGCGACGATGCAACCCGAACAACCGACAAACAACGCGGATGGCGTGGACCGACAAATACCATTGCATGTGATTTCTGGCGTATTGCGATACGCCCCTACATGGAAACTGACAACCATGGCGATAATAACATGGAAACAAACAATGCTGTTGGCGTGGTTGGTGTTTTCGGGCGTATTCGATACGCCCCTACATAGGACCGGACAAATAACATGGCGTGGTTGGTGTTTCGGGCGTATTGCGATACGCCCCTACGTTATTGTGTTGTTTTGGGTTGGGCGTATTGCGATACGCCCCTACATGGAAACGGACAATGCGGGTGGCGTGGCAAACGAACAATGCGTGTGGCGTGGGTGGTGTTTTTGGCGGATGTTTTCGGGCGTATTGCGATACGCCCCTACATTATTTGGGGTGTTGATACGTTTGTATTTAAAAATGTGGTGGGCGTATCGAATACGCCCACCATATGCGTCATTATTATATAATGTGTTATCGGTTGTTGAGCAGTTCTTTGTAGCGGCGGTCGTCGTTGAGCAGGTCGAGAGCTTGTTTCACCATCGGGTTTG
>JBJECY010000004.1:0-4572 GCA_051871515.1 Muribaculaceae bacterium
AACCCAACTCGCCCGAACGCCGTGCCGCATATAATGCCGATATCACCTTTGGTACTAACAACGAGTTCGGCTTTGACTATTTGCGTGATAACATGGCAACTTCGCCTGAAGACCTTGTGCAACGCTCTCACAATTTTGCTATTGTCGATGAGGTTGACTCGGTGCTCATTGACGATGCCCGCACGCCTCTCATCATCTCTGGTCCGGTGCCTAAGGGCGATGACCAAATGTTTGAGCAATATCAGCCTAACGTGGAGCGCGTCTATAACGAGCAACGCAAGTTGGTGACAAGCATTCTTGCCGAGGCCCGCAAGCTCATGGCAAGCGACAATAAGGACGACCGCAAGCAAGGAGCATTGCTCACTTATCGCGCATTCAAGGGCCTGCCTAAATATGACCCGCTCATCAAGTTCCTCAGTCAAGACGGCATTAAGCCTGCCATGCTTGAATGTGAGGCTTATTATATGCAGGACCACAGCCGCCAGATGAACATCGTTACCGACCCGCTGTTCTTTGTGATTGACGAGAAAAACCACAGCGTGGAGCTTACTGACAAGGGCTACGATGTGCTCTCACGAGGCACCGAGGACCCAAAATTCTTTGTGCTCCCTGACATCGCTTCAGAGCTGTCGGCAGTTGAAAACGAACCTCTCACCGATGCTGAGAAGATTGCCAAGAAAGACGAGTTGATGCAAAACTACGCCGTGAAGAGCGAGCGTGTGCACACTGTGAACCAGTTGCTCAAAGCCTATTCACTCTTCACTCGCGACATTGACTATGTGCTCACTGAAGACGGCAAGGTGAAGATTGTTGATGAGCAAACCGGACGTATCATGGAAGGCCGCCGCTGGAGCGATGGCTTGCACCAAGCCGTTGAGGCTAAGGAGCACGTGAAGGTTGAGGCTGCCACCCAGACCTTTGCCACCATCACGTTGCAGAACTACTTCCGCATGTATCACAAACTCTCAGGTATGACCGGTACGGCCGAGACCGAAGCCGGTGAATTCTGGGATATCTATAAGCTCGACGTTGTGACCATCCCAACCAACAAGAAGGTTCGCCGCGCCGACATGGAAGACCGCGTTTATAAGACTCGTAAAGAGAAGTATAACGCTGTGATTGACGAGATTGAGAAGATGCACAACAGTGGCCGCCCAACACTGGTGGGTACCACATCGGTTGAAGTGTCGGAGTTGCTTTATCGCATGGTTAAGCAACGTCTTAAGATTGACCCACAACTGCTCAACGCCAAGCCTGAGAAGGCACGCGCCGAGGCCGACATTGTGGCACAAGCCGGTCAGCAACGCGACGGTAAGGGCGTGGTGACCATTGCCACCAACATGGCAGGTCGTGGTACCGACATCAAGCTCTCGCCTGAGGTGAAGGATGCCGGTGGTCTTGCCATCATAGGTACCGAGCGCCACGAGAGCCGCCGCGTTGACCGCCAGTTGCGAGGCCGTGCCGGTCGTCAGGGTGATCCGGGTAGCTCAGTGTTCTTTGTGTCGTTTGAAGATACTGTGATGCGTCAATTCGTGTCAGACAAAGTGGTGAAGATGCTCGACCGCCTTGGACTTAAAGACGGTGAGATGATTGAATCGGGTATGGTGACCCGCTCAATTGAGAATGCACAAAAGCGCGTTGAAGAAAACCACTTTGGTATTCGTAAGCACTTGCTTGAATATGACGACGTGATGAACGTGCAACGTAACGTGATTTACACACGCCGTCACCACGCTCTCATGGGCGAGCGCATTGGTCTTGACATCATGAACATGATTCTTGAAACGGTTGAGAACATGGTTGACCTCTATCGCACCTACGATGAACTGAAGATGCGTTGTTTCACCACTTATGCCATCGACCTCCCATTCAGCGAGGAAGAATTTGCTCGCCTCGATGTGAAAGAGCGCGTTGAGCGCCTCAACGAGGTTGTGGTTGATGCCTTCAACCGCAAGCAGGAGCGCCTTGCCGAAGTGTCGGTTCCTGTGATTGAAAACATTGCTGCCGAGCACGGCACTGAAGGACTTGTGCGTGTGCCCATCAGTGACGGCAAGCGCGTTTACGGCATCACTTGTCAGCTTGGCGAAGCCATTAACACACAATGCCGCTCAATCAGCAAGGCTTGGCAAAAGGCTGTGTTGCTCATGACCATCGACGAGGCTTGGAAGGTGCATCTGCGCGAACTCGATGAGTTGCGTCAAGCTGTGCAAAATGCCACCTATGAGCAAAAAGACCCATTGGTGATTTATAAGAATGAGTCGTTTAAGCTGTTTGGCAATATGCTCTCAGAAATGAACATCAAGGCAGTGTCGATATTGATGCGTGGCCAGATTCCAAACTCTGAGAACCGCGAACAGGTGCAGCAAACCCGCGAGATGCCTCGCGACCCTCGCCAAAGACAAAACTACCGTGAGAGCAAAGAGGCATATCCAGGCGCTAACACCAACCGCGAGGTGGGCAATGCCGCCAGCCGTGCCGCTCAACGCCCAACCGCGCCAATTGTCAACGGACCAAAGATTGGCCGCAACGACCCATGTCCTTGCGGTAGCGGCAAGAAGTTTAAGAATTGCCACGGACGCAACATGTGATAGTTAATTGACTAACATACATTACTGATTTAATCCCTCATCGAGTGCGGCACAGCTTGCCACCGCGGTGAGGGATTATCTTTTTGTGGGAGCCCAGTTCGCACAGATGCTTGCGGCAATAAGAGCCGTGGCCTTTGTTGCGCCCCCACGGCGCAACATTGCATCGTTGCCAACATCATGCCGTTTCTTGGGGGGCGCAAACGTGTGCACTCTATGCCCCTTGCGCAATAAGATTCAATAGGTTGCAAATTGATTTTTTGTTTGTTGGTGTGGGAATTTGTGTTTTATTTGTATCTTTGCGATTATCGGAATAAAAACCGTTCATAATCAATAACCTCACAGAGTAACAATAAACCTAACTAAAGATATGAGAAAATTTTTTGTGCCGTTGATGGCCATGATGATGTGTGTGGCTGTTGCTGAGCCTTTGAAGGTTGACACGTTGCGCCACGCGGGCGAATTTGCCCTTACTAATCCGGTGATGATTGATAGCACCGATACCGGTTGCCACGCTTGGGATGTGGCTAAACAAATTGGAAACTCGTTGCGCCCCGAGATGGTTGAGGCGGGCGAGATTATTACTGACGGGCGCATAGTCACCAGGTCGAATCAAGGCGCACTGCACCTCACAGGATTTGCCCTATATACGCCCTGCCGCACTCAGGTGACCATCATGGTCAAAGGCTTGAAAAACAAGGAAGTGACAGTTGACGGCAAAGCCCTGCCGCAATCGGGCGAGATGATGCTCAATGCCTTGTGGCACAAGGTGGTGATAAAGAGCCTTGCCACTGAGGCAGGCACCGACACGGTGAGCGTGAGCGTTGACGGCGGCGACGTGAAATTGCTTGTTGCCGACATCGCCGCACCTCACAATCGCAGCTACAATCTTGAGGACGTGATGCTTGCCAGCCGATATTATGCTACCGAGCTATCGGCCGACGGTCGTTATATCTCTTATGGCGTGACCAACACGCGCGAGGGCGGCATACGTTCATGGCAAACCTTTGTGAAAGACCTTAACACAGGCAATATAGTTGCCCGGTGTACCGAGAACGTGCACTGGCTGCCACGCACATGCGCCTATTACATCACTCGCACCGGGCGCAACGATGCTCGCGAGTTGGTTGCTATTGACCCTCGCACCGGTGCCGAGACGGTGCTTGCCGGCAATCTGCCGAAAGGCAGCTTCACGGTGGCTCCTACTGAGGATTATTTGATTTTCAGCGCCTCGGAGGAAGGTCCAGCCGAAGATAAATCGGTGTATCAGGTGATTGAGCCTGACGACCGTCAACCCGGTTGGCGCACTCGCACCCGACTTGTGAAATATGACCTTGCAACTGGTTTGAGCACTCCTCTCACCTTTGGCTATCATAGTGTTTCGCTGCAAGACATCTCGGCCGATGGCAAAAGCCTGTTGGTGAGTGTCCACAGCTCGCGGCTCACTCAGCGCCCAACCAGCCTTGCCACCCTTATGGTGATAAACCTTGGTGACATGAGCACCGACACCATTGTGGCTGATGATGGCTTCATACAAAGAGCACAGTTCTCGCCCGATGGCAAAGAAGTGCTTGTCACTGGTTCGCCCGAGGCGTTTGGCGGCATAGGCAAGAATGTGCCCGGTGAGATGATTCCAAACATGTATGACATACAAATGTTTGTTGTTTCGTTGGCCGACAAGAATGTGCGCGCCATGACTCGCACGTTCAATCCCAGCATACAGAGTGCTGCTTGGAGCAAGCACGACGGTATGATTTATTTCACTGCCGAGGACCGCGACTATGTGAATCTGTTTGTGATGAATCCGCGCAGCGGCGCCACCCGTCGCATCGACGTGCCTGAAGATGCGGTGGAACGCTTCAGCAATGCCAATGCCGCGCCGCGCATTGCCTTCTATGGGCAAGGCGCATCAAACAGCGACCGCCTTTACACCATGGAAGTGGGCAAATGGCGTGCAAAACTTATTGACGATTTGAGCAGCCGCACC
>JBJECY010000005.1:0-22596 GCA_051871515.1 Muribaculaceae bacterium
GTTGATTTCCATCATTGGCACATGCTTATAGGCAGCGGCATGAATCACGATTTTTGGCTTATAGGTTGCAAAAGCGCGGTCCATGCGTTCAATGTTGGTCACGCTTGCCATGTAAGGCACAATATTGATGTCAGGCGCAGAATCTTTCATCTCAAGGATGAGGTCGTGCATAGGCGTTTCGGCTTGGTCAACGCACACAATGGTTTTTGCCTTGCAAGCAGCCACTTGCCGCACAATCTCGCTACCGATTGAGCCGCATGCTCCGGTGATGAGGATGGTTTGGTTGTAGATGTTTTGTCGCACCAGCGAATTGTCGGTGATGATGGGTGCCCGGCCCAAGAGGTCCTCAATGCGCACCTCTTTGATGCTCGACGACAGTTTGTTGCTTTCGGCTTGCTCTTGCTCGATGTCGTTGAGGTCAACTTTGTCGAGGTGGTTCACCGATAGCACCTTGATGCCTGTGTTGAGAATGGGCTTTGCCACTTCGCTATTGAGCATTGAGATGTCGTTTGAACTAATGATGAGCACCGAAACCCTGAGCTGTTGCACCAAGAGGTCGAATGTCTCGGGCTCGAAGGTGTAAACCGGGAAATTGTTCTTGTATGTTTTGGTGGTGTTGTCGTTGTTGAATGTGAGCAGCGCCACCGGCATATACTTACCGTTGATTTCGTTTTGCAGCATGTTGGCAATGAAGAGCGAGTTGAGCGACTTGCCAACAATGAGAGCGCGTTTGCGCAAGTTGCGGAAGTTGAGCAGCTTGGTGTAGATGTATTTTATTGTGAGCCTTTCGGCAGTCATGAGGCAGAACGAGAGGAGCACGGCAAATCCCAACCCCCACATGCTGAAGAATGGCACAGATGTGATTTGCTGGGCAACCACGTTGATGGCAATGAGTATAGCCAATGAACCAAGGCACAGCACCATAGTGCGAAAGAGGTCGTTGAGCGCGGTGAGGCGTATCACATAGGCGTAGCTTTTGCTGAAAAAGCTCACCACAAAAAACACGCCCAAAAGGAGGCAGAAGTTTCGTGTTACGTCGAAGCCCGATTCAAAAGTATTTGGGAATGCTCCTGAAAGCAACACTAAGGAGTAGCTCACGGCTACAATGAGCATGTCTATGAGCAAGATAATCCAGCGTGGGGTGGTGCGGTCGCTCAACGGTTTTAAAAAATTAAATAATTCGCTCATTAGTTTAAAAATGCTTTGCTGTTATATTTGGTTAAATGAATAAAGTGATTAATAAAGCTAACACGTCAAGTTATATTGTTTGAGTGTAAATTATTTTAGGCAAAGGTAATTAAAAAGCTACATAAATTGTTAATAAAACTTCAAAAATATTCAAAAAAATATACTTTCGTATGAAAACACGAGAAAAGGCAGAAGTAAAATGTTCGGCAAAAGTGTGCAAATTTATCTATTTTACTGTTGGTGATGTATATTCTTTGCGCTGTTTGAAAAAAATATGAACAATTGTTTGTAACTTTGCCAAAGTCAAAAAAAAAGATGTGTTTGTGCAATGCTGTTTAGTGAGATAAACGGTATGTGCGCGCACTGATTGTATTTTGGTGATTTCAAAAAAGAGCAAAAAAGAATAAATTCAATAGTTTTAAAACCAAAAGAGAATAATTAAATGAAACGAAGTCTGATTTGGGCCGGTGCGCTTATTGCCCTTGTGATGTCTTCGTGCTCGACCGACGAGCCGAAGGGCGAAACGGGCTATGGCGAATTTGCGCCCACTTTCACTGCCGATTACACGGTGAAAGATGCAAAAGCGACTACAAAGGCTGGTTCTGTGCCAACAGTTATGCAGCCTAACGTGTCGGATTTCTATGTTCATTTGTCGCGAACCGATGGTTCGGTTGACAAGACATGGAGCAAAGTGAGCGAAATGTCGAAAACTGAGAAGTTTCCGGTGGGCAACTACAATCTTGAGACTTACTATGGCAACATCAATGAAGAAGGATTTGACAAGCCATATTACTATGGAAAGACAGAATTTACAATCTACGACAGTGAGGTGAGCGAGCCCGAGGTGGTTGCCACATTGTGCAACACCATGGTGAGCGTTGACTACACTGATGCGTTTATTAGCTATTTTGCCGAATACAGCACCACAATTCACTCGGCAGGTGGCGCCTACATCATCTTTGAAATGGGCGAGACCCGCGCTGCATACGTGAAGCCGGGCAATGTGACCATAGGCATGACTCTCACCAACCGTGAGGGCAAAACCATCAACATTGAGCCGGCAGGCATCACTGCGGCTCAGGCGCGCACTCACTATCACATCACCTTTGACGTGAATGGTGGTGAAGTGGGTGAGGTAGTGCTGATAATCACTTTTGACGATAACACCACTGATGGCGGTGAAGTGACCATCAACCTCGGTGACGAGTTGTTTAATGCCGATGAACCGGAGAGCACTCCTGAGAATTTCACGTCGGGCGAAACCATCAGCATCATTGAGGGCGACGAGCTTGAGGCTGCACCCAAGATTCATTTGGCAGCCATGGCTGGTTTTAGCGAGGTGATTCTCACCACCCAGTCAGAATATCTGCTTGCCCAGGGATGGCCTGCTGAAATTGACCTCACTAAGGTCACTCCGGCGCAAAAGGCATTGTTGATGAAATACGGTCTCAATGCATCGGGCGTGTGGAGCAGCACTTCATGCACCATGGGATTGATTGACTTCACCAAGATGATGCCGCTGTTGCGCGTATATAACGGCAGCAGCACACACACCTTCACCGTGGTTGCTAAAGACATTCTCACTCGCGTCACCCAGCCTTTGACTGTGACCATCTCGGCTCCGTCGGTAGTGATGTCGTTGCCAGCAAGCGTCACAGTTGAGCCGGCTCAGACCGATGTGACTTGCGAAATGACATATAGCGGCGTTAATCTTGCCGACAATGTTGAGTTGCAGTATCTCAAGAGCAATGGCACTTGGGACGTTGCCACCATCAAGAGCGTTGAGGCGCTTGGCGATAATAAATATAACGTGACTTTCACGCTGCCGCTGATGTCTTCTGACACTCAAGTGAAGGCAGTGTATAAGAATGGCGTGAAAACCACCGATGTGATGGCCGTTGTGCGTGACTTGCCCGAATTGACACTCACAATGAACGACTACGACGTGTATTCATATAGCGCAACAGCCACCTACACGGCAAGTAAATATGACTATGCAACACTCAACAAGGTGTTGACCGTGTATCTCTCGAGCAACGGCGGCAGCACATTTGTTGCTACCAAAAACTATACTGTTGACGGCGGTACAATAAGCCTCACGGGACTCTCAGCAGGAAGTAATTATCAGATAAAGATTTCTGTTGCCGGCTCAACAAACAAGGCAAGTAACACCGTTAGCTTTAGCACTGAGGCTGATACTCAGTTGCCTAACAGTGATATGGAAAGCTGGAGCAAGAATAAAATTGGTAAAACGTCAGCATTATTTAGCTCAAATAAAGAAGTATATGACTATTTGCCGTATGCAAGTGGCGAAACCGATATCTGGTGGGCAACCAATAACGCTCGCGGATATGATTATACAACTGCGAGAGTTGAGAGCACATCAAGTTGTGTGGTTTGTTGGAATTCAACTTTGAAGCACGGCGGCAGTTATTCGGCTCAAATATATACCAGTTGTCACGGAGGCAAAGGCGCTGATACTAATGCAGGTTCGGTAAGTGTTGTTTACCCTGAGAATGCTTTTGCAGGCCGTTTGTTCATTGGAACGTATGCATGGTCGTCGGGTGAAACGGTGACAACAGGACATGAATACACATCACGTCCACAGTCGCTTTCGTTCTGGTATCAATATTTGCCAAAGAACTCTGACCAATATAAGGTTGAAGTTGAGGTTCGTTCAGATGACACGGTGATTGGCTCAGGCTCATATATTCCTGAAAGTACCTCTGATGCCACTTCCGCCTTCCAGAAGGCAACAGTTGACATCAATTATACTATCACCAACAAGAAGGCTACGTCGATTTACGTAAGTTTCTGGTCAACTACTATGACATCGTTCAGCTCAAGCGATTTCAACATTGATGTGTCAACACAAATTGGTGATGAAACACTTAGAGTGCACCGCGGTAGCATGTTGTACGTTGACGACCTCTCCCTCTCATTTAAATAATAACCCCACTTCTTGAAGAAAAAAATGAAAAAAATATATAATATCATAATGATGATGGCACTGGCGGCGTTCACGTTTGCCAGTTGCGACGACCCCAACTATGGTGGCGAGACTGCCGACCAGGGTCAGCTGAAGATGTCAACGCTGGGCATTGACGTTGACGCTTCAGAAACCACCGTCACTCGCTCAAGTGTTGACGTGAGCGGTTTCACCGTGCGTGTTCTCGATGCCAAGAGCGGTTTGCTCAAAAATTCTTGGACGTTCAGCCAGATGCCTGAAGTGATTACTCTTCCTGTGGGCGACTATATTGCCGAGGTCTATAACTCGGAGGTTAAAGAGGCTGAGTTCGACGCTCCATATTACTACGCAAAGCAGAATTTCTCTATTGCCAAGAACAAAGTCACTGAACTTAACCCTGTGACATGCACCCTTGAGAATGTGCGTGTGAGCGTGGTGTATAGCGAAGCACTGAAAAATGTGATGAGCAACGATGTGAAAGTGACCGTTGAGGTGGCTGAGAAGAACACCCTTGATTTTGATGCTAACGAAACCCGTTCGGGCTATTTCCGCTACTATGAGAACAACACCACCCTGGTGGCATCGTTCAGCGGAACCGTTGACGGCGTGTTTATCAGCGAGGACCACAAGATTATGACCGATGTGGCACCGCGCAAGCATTACATCATCACCTTCAATTATAAGGAAACCCCGTATCCAAGCGACGAATCGGGCTCGCTTTCAAGCGTAAATTTTACTATAGATGCCTCGGTGACAGTGGTGAATGAATCACGCAACATCGACATTGAGGATGAAATCATTGAACCATTCGACTTCCTGACCACATCGATGTCGAGCGTGAGCATGCCTTGCGTGGCAAGCTCTCAAGCTATCACTGTTAAGTCGTCGGCAGCATGGACTGTGCAAAGCAGCGATGAGAGCTGGTGCACCATTAGCGATATCTCCGATGACGGCTTCACCATTAATGCCGCTGCCAATGAGGCTTCTACAAGCCGCACCGCCAACGTGGTGGTTACCATGGGCACACTGAGCAAGACCATCAAGGTGACTCAGGCTGAATATAGCGACGTTAAGGCTGCTCCATCGTTCCAGAGCGACGATATTGACCTCAACAACTACAACGACGCGTCGGAATTTGGCGAAGGCTTGAAGTCGGCAATCGTGAACATCATTGCTCCAAACGGCATCAAGAGCCTAAATGTTACCATCGTATCGACCACGCTCACTGCCGAAGAGCTTCAGGGCGTTGGCTTGGAACAATCGTTTGACTTGGCAACCGGTTTGGGTGAAAGCGGCAACGACCTCACCGACATGCTCACCGGCCTTGGATTCCCATGCGGCACAGGTGGCGTGAACAGCGCAGGTAATGAATATAGTGCAGTGAAAGACCAAACCTACGTTGTCTTTAACATCACTGACTTTATGATCCTGCTGCGACAGCTTGGCGCCGGAAAGCATGATTTTGAACTCACAGTCACTGACAACGCTGCACTTGTGAGCAAGGCAACTATCAAGTTTGAAACCAAATAATTGAAACAGAGCTATGAAAAAGATATTAAATACAGTAATGGCTGTCGGCATGGTAGCTGCAATGTTAACATCATGCTCTGACGAAAAAATGGCGACCGAGGGCGAGGGCGCTGTACGCTTCAGCGTGAAGCTCGACGGTGAGCCGGAGGTTGTGACTCGTGCCAGCAACGAGGCCTCATTGGCTGAGAATTGCATCGTATATATTTATAATTCAAAGGGCTTGATACGCAAGTATCGCGGCACCAACAATGTGCCTGACCGCCTGTATCTGGCAAGCGGCAACTATCGTGTGACCACCGCTGCCGGCGACAGCGTGCCCGCATCGTTCACTGACCGCTATTTCAAGGGCGCGCAAGACTTTGTCATCACGGCAGGCAGCGAGACCCAGGTGAACGTGGTGTGCAAGATTGCCAACTCGGTGGTTGTGGTTGACTTTGGCAACATTGCCGAAGCGCTCTCTGACTACAAGCTTGTGGTGAAAAATGCCGGTGGCGAACTTGAGTTCACAAGCGATATGGCTGGCACCAAAGGTTATTTTATGATGGACGATGGCGAGACTTCGCTCAATTGGACTATCAGCGGCACTCAGCTCAACGGCTCTACCTATGAAAAGAGTGGCGTGATTGAAAATGTGAAACCGGCTTACCTCTATACCCTAACGGCTTCTTACAGTAGCACCCCAGTTGAATATGGTGGCGCACTCATCACCATTGACGTGGCTGAAGAAGAGATAGTGACCAAAGAGGTGACCGTGACAGCTGCCCCCAAGTTTATGCTTAACGCCGGACGTGACGTGAACCAGCCTGTGGTGTCGCAACCCGAAGCTTTTGTGAGCAACGTGATTGTTTATTGCACATCGGCATGCGCCCTCAAGAGTGTGTATGTGAGCGCTCAGGATAACGTCTTCACCAACGTGTTTGGCTTGCCCGACAACGAGTTTGAATTGTTCTCAATGAGCGAAGACTTCAGCAGCACACTTGCCTCTGCCGGGTTCTCTTACACATACGAATATAACACCGTTGAGGATAATGCAGTTGCAAAAATCATCTTCGCAAAGGATATGCTCAACAAACTTGGCAATGGCGACTATTACGTCAACTTCACTGCAACCGACGTGAAGGACAAGGTGCGCACCTATGAGATGCACCTGCAAATCACCGATGCATCGGTTGCCACTGTCACCATCAATGGTGATGAGGTTTACACCTCACGAGCCACCATTCACGGCACCGTGCTCAAGAGCGACCTCACCGGTTTGAAGATGCGTTATCGTGTGCAAGGCGCGGCTGACTGGATTACCGTTGATGCCACTGTGAGCGGCAACGACATGAGCGCCGAGATTACTGGCCTCACACAAAACACCACCTATGAGTATCAAGCCATTTGCGACGGCTTCGTCATTGCAGATGTGAAGACCTTCACTACCGAGGAAGCCGCTCAATTGCCAAATAGCAGCTTTGAGGATTGGCAGACTTCAAGTTCGCCTTACCTCATCTATCCTTCCGACGGCGAGATGTTCTGGGATTCAGGTAACCATGGCTCATCAACATTGAACAAGAATGTGACTTTGCCTTCAACATCAAATGTTGTTGATGGCACCTATTCAATCGACCTCAAGTCGCAATTTGTTGGCTTGGGCTTTGTGGGTAAGTTTGCCGCAGGCAACGTGTTTGTGGGCAAATACATCCGCACCGACGGCACCGATGGTGTGATTGGTTGGGGTCGTCCATTCTATTCGCGTCCAAAGAGCCTCACCGGTTATGTGAAATATTCGCCAGTAACCATCGACAACAATTCGGGTGCAGTTGATGATGCCACAGGCATGGACAAGGGACACATCTTCATTGTTCTTTGGGACGATTCAAAGGAAACTGACAGCTCAAGCGGCGAGTCATGGCCAAAAATCATCAACACAAAGACGACGCAATTATTCGACCCGACTTCAGAACACATCATTGCGTATGGCGAATTGGTTCTGACCGAGGAGACTGAACTTGGGCAGTTTGAGATTGTGCTCAACTACCGAAGCAACAAAAAGCCGTCGGCAATCATGGTGACTTGCTCGGCAAGTAAATATGGCGACTACTTCTGCGGCGGTAACGGCTCGGAGATGTGGCTTGATAATTTCCAACTTACTTACGAATGACGAAAATTTTTAAGCGATTGATAGTATTATTCTTGTTCTTGGGCACATTCAGTGCCCAAGGGCAAGAGTATTTTAGCAGAAATATTGAGCAAATAGTGTTTGTGCCCAAGGGTCAGTGGATTGTGGGCTTCAGCGCCAACTATGGCCAGAGCAAATTCGACAACTACGAATATCTGGTTGTTGAGGGCCTCGACGGCGACGACTACTCGTTTAAGGTAAGCCCCATGCTGTGCTACATGTTTAAGGACGACCTTGGCGTGGGCGGCCGTTTTGCCTACCAGCGCACACGCACCAAGCTCAATAGTGCTAATGTGGTGCTTAGTTCAGATGATTCGTTTGACATCGACAATCTCTATGCCATCACACAAAGCTATCACTCAACAGCATTATTGCGCAACTACATGAGCCTGGGCAAGTCAAAAAGGTTTGGCTTGGTCAACGAGATGTCGTTGCGTTACGGCTTTAGCGAGTCGAAGCTTGCCAGCGGCTCGGGCACCGATTTCTCGGGCTCGTTTATGCGCACCCACTCGTTGGGGCTTGGCGTGTCGCCCGGCATAGTGATGTTTTTGAGCAATTACTCGGCTATTGAGGTGAATGTGGGTGTGCTTGAGTTGGGATATTCTCACATGAAGCAAACCAACAATCAGGTGCAGATATCAAACACCAAGAGTAAGAGTGCCAATTTCAAGGTTAACCTGTTTTCAATCTCGCTTGGCGTGGCGTTTTACTTATGATGACCGGAATGATGAAGAGAATACTACAAATCACAATAGCTGCCGCTGCCATGGTGATGGCGAGTGGCGGCATCGTGCAGCTGCATGCTGCCGACGGCACCCATGCTGCGCTGCTTGTTGACAAGCCCGTGCAGCTTGGCGACACCATTACCGGCGAGTTGGCGCAGGACCTTTTGGAAAACGAGGACCTCAATAAAAAGGTGATTGTGGGCAAAGACACCGTGAGCGTGATAATCCCTGACCGCAACTACGGCCGCTATCACCGCGGACTCTACACCCACCTGTTTGTGCCTAAGGGGCAGTTTGCTTTTGGCTTGCAGGCGTCATATCGCAATGCCTCGTCAGAAGATTTTCAGCTTCTTAGCTACATCACCGACCTTGATTTTGCAGGCACCATCTATTCGTTTAAGCCCTATATGTGCTATTTCTATAATCACAACCGGTGCTTGGGCGTGCGTTTTGGCTTTTCGCGCACCGATTTGGACTTGAACAGCTTTTCGGTGGACTTTGACGACGATGTGAACTTCGACGTGCGCGATGTGAAGTATTACACCAACAGCGTGTCGTGGGAGGTGTTTCATCGCTCGTATATAGGACTTGACAACAGCCGGCGCTTTGCCGTGTTTAACGAGGTTGCGTTTAAGTATGGCAACGGCAACGGCTTGTTCCGCCGCCTTTATGACGACCAACCCAAAGAAACCAAGACCAACACCAACGAGGTGCGCCTTGACTTCTCGCCCGGTCTGTGCGTCTTTGTGCAGGAGAAAGTGGCTTTCAACGTGTCGTTTGGCATTTTTGGATGGTATTGGCGCCGCGACCGCTCATCAACTGCCGGTGCCGAGGAAGATGGCACGCGCTCAACCAGTGGAGCCAAGTTTAAAATCAACTTGATGAACCTGAAGCTGGGAGTGGCTGTTTTCTTGTAACCACATAATGTTTTTTCAATGATGATTCACTGTATGAAAATATACAAACATAGTTTATTGGGGCTTGTGCTGATGGTGCTGCTGGCCGTGAGTGCCGCGGGATGCCTGAAAAACGATATCCCTTATCCCATCATTCAGGCAGCCTTTTTGAGCATTCAAGCCGAGCATCAAGATGGCACAGCGGTGATTGATGCCAAAAACCAGATTGTGACCCTGCGACTGAGCGAGCAGGCCAATTTGCAGCAGGTGAAAATCACCGATTACACCATCACTGAGGGTGCCACCATCTCAAACGACATCACCGGCGGACTGAATCTCACCGGTGAGCCTTACAGCGTGGTGCTCTCGCTCTATCAAGACTATACATGGGTAATCAAGGCTGAGCAAAACATTGAACGCTATTTCACCCTCTCGGGTCAGGTGGGCTCATCAATCATCGACGTGCCTGCCAAGCGCGTGGTGGCTTATATGCCCAAGAGTGCCAATCTTGCCCAGGTGCAAGTAACCAGCGTGAAGCTTGGCCCTGCCGAGGTATCGACCATGACTCCTGACCTTGAAGGCACGGTCACCGATTTCTCATCGCCCGTAAAGGTGAAAGTGAAATACTATAACTCGGTTGAAGAGTGGACCATATATGTTGAGCGTAGCGAGCAAGACGTGGCTTTGAGTCAAGCCGATGCTTGGACCAGAGTGCTTTGGCTCTATGGCAACGCCGAGGAAGGCAAGGTGAACGGATTTGAATATCGAGAACAGGGCGCTGGCTCGTGGATAACCGTGCCGCAGAGCAACATCATCCATAAGGGCGGTTCGTTTAGCACATGCGTCACCGGGCTGAAACCGGGCACCGGCTATGAGTGCCGTGCCATTAGCGGCGACCTTGTGAGCGGCGTCACGCAAGTGACCACCGATGTTGAATACAGCATACCAAACATCAACTTCGACCAATGGTGGCTCAATGGCAAGGTATATTGCCCATGGGAAGAAGGTGGCGAAGCGTATTGGGACACCGGCAACAAGGGTGCAACCACGCTGGGCAGCAGCAATAGCGTGCCATCGACCGAATCGTGGAACGGCAAGGGATATTGTGCCGAGCTAAACACCAAGTTTGTTGGCATCGGCGTGGTGGGTAAGCTTGCCGCCGGCAACCTTTTCACCGGCGACTATGTGCGCACCGATGGCACCAACGGCATCTTGCACTTTGGACGACCCTTCACCGGCCGACCAACCAAGTTGCGTGGCCACTGGAAGTGCAACGTGGTGAACATCTCTCACTCGTCGAGCGAATTTACTCAACTCAAGGGTCAGCCCGACACTTGCGTGGTGTATATTGCTCTTGCTGATTGGGACGAGCAATATGAAATACGCACCAATCCAAACAACCGTCAGCTCTTTGACCGCAACGATGAGCATGTGATTGCCTACGGTACGGTGGAAACCGCCAAAAGCATCACCGAGTGGCAGGATTTTGAGGTTACGCTCGATTATCGCGCCACCAACCGTAAGCCAAAATATATTCTTATTGTGGCTTCGGCAAGCAAATATGGCGATTATTTCACCGGCGGCGACGGCACTACGCTTTGGGTTGATGATTTCTCGCTTGAATGGGATTATTAGTGACGTTTGCCCGCATCATCGGGGCAAATTGATGATTTAAATACGCTTTTCAGCCGCGGTTGTTGGGTTAAAATCCCTGCATCCGCGGCTGATTTTTTGTTGAAAACCACTTGATGATTGTCAGCCGAATGAGTTAATCGCCCTCAAATCAGCCGAAATTTTTGTGATACTCATTAAAAAATTGATGAAATTAACTTTTTTATAATTTTGTGTGCCTGAATTTTTCCCACCTATTATGGAACTTTGTGGCATAAATAAGAAATACTGAGGTGTTTTCCCTGATTTCTGTTTTTATCGTTTGACTGATTTAAACCTTTAAAAGATATTCATAAATGGTGTGAATATATAATACTTAAAAAGAAAAACACACAACATAATGTGGAGCTGTGCGTGAGAGCCTTCTTGGCGTGCAGCTCCATCTTTTTTCTCTTTGCTTGCCCGGTGGCGAGTGCCCCCGCTGTGGTGAGGAAATGAAATTTGCTTGGCATTGCAAAGCGTGCTGTGAAAAATTTGCGCTGTAGTCGTGCCCAAGTGCGGCAAAATATTGCTAAATTTGTGGTTGATGAGCGCCGCTTTGCCCATGTGGCAGCAGAAGTCTGCCGAGAGTGATGTGGCGGCGATTCAGCCGATAAGCGAGAATCAAGAAAAAAAAGCAATGGTATTATGGTAGAAGCAAGACGAAAATATGATTTCGACCGTGTGGTGCGCATCTTGTTTGCTGTGTTCTGCATTGGTGCGGTGATATATGCGGTTAACTATTTGAGTGGGGTGTTGTTGCCGTTTTTTGTGGCGTGCCTCATGGCATATATTCTTCATCCTATGGTGGCGTTTGTGCGCCGAGTGCTGCATTTGCCGGGCAACTTGTTGCCGGTGATAGTGACGTTGCTGCTGGTGTGCGCAGGTATATGGGGCGTGTGCTGGCTTGTGATGCCATATATCTATGAAGAAGTCAGCAAGATGGTGGTGATGCTCACTGAATACACCACTAAGCGCCTCGATGTGCAGTATCTGCCAAAGGAGGTGCATGACTTGGTGGTGAAATATGTTGACGTTGAGCGATTGGCAGGCTTGCTGAGCCGTGAGCAATGGCTTAAACTCATTGAGGGCGTGTGCCAGCGCACATGGAGCTTTCTGGGAGCCACAGCAGGCGTGATTGCCAGCATATTCTCGTGGTCGGTTTCGCTGCTCTATTTGGTGTTCATACTCATTGATTATGAGAAGATTACAAAGGGCTTCCACTCGGCAGTGCCTCAGCGTTACAGCACAGGCGTGTTTAAGGTGCTTGGCGACGTTAAGCGCAGCATGAACCTTTATTTCCGCGGTCAGGGTCTTATTGCTTTGATAGTGGGAGTGATGTTTGCCATTGGCTTTTCAATCATTGGCTTGCCTATGGCAGTGGTGTTGGGCTTGTTTATTGGTCTGCTCAATCTGGTGCCTTATTTGCAGCTGTTGTCAATTCCCATTGCCATATTCTTGTGTTTGGTTGATTCGGTTACTTGCGGCAGCAATTTCTGGAGCATGTGTGCTTGGACCACGGTGGTATATTGTGTGGTGCAAGCCATTCAAGACCTTGTGCTCACGCCGCGCATCATGGGCAAGTATATGGCCATCAATCCGGTCATCATTTTGTTGTCGCTGTCAATCTGGGGCTCGCTTCTTGGTTTTGTGGGCCTTATCATAGCGTTGCCGCTCACGGCATTGTTGGTATCGTACTATAAGCAATATTTGCTGCACATTGAATCGCAAAACGTGCCTTCAGAGGTTGCTGAACCCCTGACGTTTGATGGCGAGGAGCATGAAACCAAGCAGTGAAACGTATGCCACCCCCAGTGCATGGTATTGTGTATTTACAATGTGTTAAAGCATCTTAACACTTAATATGCAGTTTTCTGCTATTGAATAATGGCACAACAAAAAATTGTAAAAAAAAGGGGTGCGGTGAAATAGTAAAATGTTAAAAATGGGGCTGTGTAACTTTTAATGTGTGAAAAAATTTGCATAAATTTTGCATATAAGCTTGATTTGTAAGTATCTTTGCGGTGATTTAGAACAATTGATGCTACAAAGTGGCTAAAATAGGTTGTGTAACGTAATGTTTACTAACCTCTCATGGTTGAGAGAGAATAGGGTAAGGCCGGAAGGCGTGTGACAGAGAGAATTTGTTTGCGCGCAATGGTGCTAATGCCCTAACACTCGCTTTGTTTGTATCTGTTAGCCTAACAAACCTTTGCTGAGGAAATTTTTTACGGAAAAGAATGTTTCACTTAATAACTTATTTATGAAAAAAATCTACTCATTAATGTTGCTGTTTTTGCTGAGTGTGCTCGGCATGACGGCAAAGGCCGTGGACATCAACGTGGATGTCGATGACAAGAGTCGTGTGTATTACACCTACAACTACACCGACTATGAATTTGAACAAAACGGTAACAATGTAATTACTGTTAACGAGTATTCAAATGTCACCATTAAGGCTAAAAGCGGAAATTTCCTCACCAAAGTTGTGAAGAAATCTACAAACAGTGAAATGTATATCACGAACATGACCGAATGTTCAGTGTATGTTTACAGTAGCGATGAGGGCGAGACTTATTCAGTGACCTCGGTGAATGCCGATGAGGCTCGCGATGCCACCTGCACCGTGAAGGTTGACAATGCTTCGAAAGTGTTGCTGCAACGCAACAATAACACTGTTGTGGAGCTTGTTGACGGCGAAAACACTGTGAAGTTTGCCACAAGCGGAGAAACTCCGTTTGTCATTCAGTCGGCCATTTATGGCACATCGCTTTATAAGGTATTGCTCGACGATGAAGAGCAAACCGGTAGCAACAGCTACTGGCGCGTGAGTCCGGCCGATGGCAGCATAATTGAGATTCAAGCCAATTTCCCTGATATTGACGAGGCAGTGCATTTTACCTATAACTCTGACGATGTCAAAGGTGCTATCTCGAGAGTGTTGGTTGATGGCGTTGAGGTAACCAATTATAACGACGACGACTTCACCGTGAAGTGCGGTTCTAAGATTGATGTTTATTTCAACACCACCGACTATATTATTGATTCGTTCTACGTTAATGGCAGTTATACATACACATATGGTGGCTCTTATAGTATCACTGTGACAGATGAGACCACTTTTGCGATTAATGCACGCAAGCTTGCCACATACAAGGTGAAGCTGACTATCACTGATCCTGAGCACATTACGTTATATCGTGGCTACACATATTACAATACCATTGTCGCCAATCTTGTTTCAGGAGAAAACTACATTGACCTTGACGAAAACAACAAGATTCTCTCAGTGAAGGCTAATAGCGGCTACAATATTACTTCAATAAGCGATAACAATGGCGGAACCTACAACTATGATTATTCTTATGGATGTTATTACATCACTGGTTCTGAAAACCTTGAAGTGACCATAGTTAGTAGCGAGATTGTGCAGGATGCCAGCTGTACGGTGAAAGTTGACGATGCCACTAAGGTGAGGATGTATCGCAGCGACTACTCTACAATATCTCTTTTGAATGGCGAAAACACAGTTAATTATAGCTCAACTTCTGATGTGCCTTTCATAATCCAATCTAATACAAGCAAGCCTCTTTATAGAGTGTTGCTTAACGACGAGGCACAAACAGCTAATGGAAGTAACTGGAACATTTCACCAGAATCGGG
Source organism: Muribaculaceae bacterium (assembly GCA_051871515.1). GTDB lineage: Bacteria > Bacteroidota > Bacteroidia > Bacteroidales > Muribaculaceae > SFTJ01. The sequence continues at coordinate 14,785 of JBJECY010000005.1, forward strand.
CGATGTGATTACTATTGAAGCTAACTATCCCGACGTTGATTTGCCTGTTGCATTTAATTTCTCGAGCGAGGATGTAAAGGGAATAATCTCAAAGGTGAGCATTGATGGCGTTGAGGTAACCAATTACAACGATGACAATTTCACTGTTAAGTGTGGCTCGTATATTGAAATCTATTTCAATATCAACGATTTTAAACTCAATTCGCTTGCCGTAAACGGTGTGACTCAAAATATATATGGAAGCTATTATAGTGGTTATGTGAATGAAGAAACAACCTATACTATTGATGCTGCGAAATATAAAGAGATTGCTGTTAAGCTCACCATCACCGACCCAGAACATATCACCGTATATAAAGGCTATAGCTATAATAATAATGTGGTTACAGGTTTGGTTTCTGGCGATAACGAACTGAGCATATCGGAAAATATCACTGTATTGCAAGTAGTTGCCAAATCAGGTTGCTATATCACAGAAGTTTCTGATAATTTAAATACCCAATATTATGCCAGCAGCGGCGTATATACCATCAATGTTCAGGAAGGTCTTGAGGTTAATATAGTTTCAGGAGCTATTGAGCGCGACAAGTTGGCAGTTGTTTATGTTGACGACGTTAGTGTTGCTCAATATGGCTTGCACTTAGTGAGAAATGACCGCTCGGAAGTCACCATTAATAGTGGATACAATGAAGTGCCATTCTACGATGGTGACAACCAATTTGCCATCCAAGCTTACGGAAGCCCGGTTGCCTTGCTTTATTGCAACGGTGAGGAAGTTTCTCCAACCTATCCAGGCGGTACTTCGTTCTATGTTACATTCAATGACGGCGACGTTTATAAATTCTTTGTTAATGCTGCCCCTGTCACCTATAACGTGACATTTGATGTGGCTGATAGTGTAGATGTTGAAGTAGTTGCCGACCGCATCACAAAGGTTGACGACCTCACTGCCACACTTGCTGCATTTGGCGGAACAGAAATAAAGATTGCTGGCGATGCTGAAACCAGTCTGACTGTAAAGGTTAACAACGAGGCTGTTGAAAGCGTTGACGGTGCTTACACCTTCATTGTGAAAGAGGATAGCAACGTGACTGTTGAACTTGAAGATACAGGCATTGCCAAGATTGACGCTGATGCAACAAGCGGCAATGTTTACAACACCCAGGGTGTGCTGGTGCTCAAGGCTGCCGATGCTCAAAGCATCAACAACTTGCCTGCTGGCATCTACATCATGAACGGCAAGAAGATTGTTGTGAAGTGATTAGAGAGATTGTAATGTAAACCAAATATTAGCAGAAAATCAGAAATATTTGTATTAAGTGCTAAAGTGATGACAACTCACATCGCAAATGCGCAGATGATTGATTAATCATCCTCTTGATGTTGGCAGCAGGTTGTTGAAATAAAAACATTAACACCTGTTGCCGGCATCTTTTGTTTATGTGCATTAAACTAAACACGGCAGCGAGCCGGGCAATGTGGGTGAGTGGGAGAGCAAGTGCTGATTGATGGTAATCAATTGCTTGCATTGCCCCATGTGAAAATAACAAACGCATGTATTCATCTATTTTAAATAAAAGATTCAGAAAATGAAAAAGATTTTACTATTGTTGGCAATAGCCGGCATGTGTATGGGTGTGATGGCACAATCGCCCCTCGACCTCAAGAGCCGTGCTCAGCTTCGTGCCAAGCGTATGGAGTTGGCAAAAAAAGGCGATGCCCGTTATTATGACCAAATCAGTAAGCTGAAGAGCGCGTATGGCGTGGCATCTGACAATATGCTTGCCATCATCCGCTTGAAAGACGGTTGCACCGAGGACAATTTGCGTGCCGAGGGCGTTAACGTGTTGCGCTGCACCCACGGTTTTGCTTTTGTGGCTGTGCCAGTTGAGCAAGTTGAAAAGGTGTCGCAGCTGAAGTGTGTGCGCCGCATGCAGCTGGCTCGCCCTGTGAGCGCCAAGATGAACAATGCCCGTATGCTCTCCGGCGTCGATAAGATTCATCAAGGTTTGGGCCTTTCGCAGGCTTATACCGGCAAAGATGTGGTTTGCGGTATTGTGGATACCGGCATCGACCCCAATCACATCAACTTTCAAGACGAGGACGGAAACTCGCGCATAGGCTTTCTGGCATATCTTACAGCAAACCAATATGCCACAACCATTGAAGAAGCTGTGGTGAAAAAATTCTATGACAGCTCAAACATCAACCAGTTTACCACTGATGAAACGGCGTCTTACCACGGCGCTCACACCATGGGCATCATGGCTGGCGGATATCGTGGAGATTTGAATGTGGCAGTGCCCGATTTAACAACCGGATATGCCGAGGTTCAGTCGATGGCTAACCCATACTATGGTGTGGCCTATGAGAGCGACATCGCAGCTGCTTGCGGCGACCTTATGGACCTCATCATCGCTTACGGCGTTGACTATATTCTGCAATATGCCGAAGCAATGAATAAACCATGTGTGATAAACCTGTCGCTGGGTAGCAACACAGGTACACATGACGGAACCGGTGTGATTAACCAATTCTTTGATATGTGTGCCGAGGAATATAATGCCATTATATGCCTCTCGGCAGGCAATGAGGGCGATATGCAGATTGCTTGCAACAAGACTTTTACAGCTGAAGACAAAACACTGAAGACATTTATTGAGGGTTACAACACCGCGTTCAGTACTGGCGATGCTTATGCGCGTGCCGGTACGGTGGAGATATATAGCAACTCCGACAAGCCGTTCACAACTATGAAGTGTTTCCTCTACAATAAAAGCCGCAACACCACCGTTGCCAATTTTGCCATTGAAATGACCGAGGATACAAAGGGTACTGGTAAGTATTGGGTATCGTCGGAGGATTACGTGGAAGATGATACTGACATCATCAATATCACTTTTGGCAGGTATTTCATGGGCTATATAGGCCTTGGATGGTCAATTGACGAAGACAGCAACCGTGCTTATGCGCTTATCGACTTTCAGGTGATTAACACAAGCGTAAATGGCGATAACTATTTGTTTGGTTTTGAGGTTGGAGGAGAAGAAGGTCAGCGAGTTGATGCATATAGCGATGCTACCTATTCTTATTTCAGCAATAACGACATAACCGGCTTTGACGATGGTATGAACAACGGTTCAATCAGCGACCTTGCTACCGGCAATAGCACCATTGCGGTGGGCTCTTATAACTCGGCAAGCTCGTGGGGCGCCCTCGATGGCCTGGTTTATCGCTCAACCTATGAGAACCCTGTAAACGAAGTTACTGCCTTCTCATCTTATGGCACACTGGTTGATGGCCGCAACTTGCCGCATGTGTTGGCTCCGGGCGCTGCCATCATCTCGTCGATGAACCACTATTATGAAGCAGCCGGTTACACCGATGTGTCTTCAACCACAGCTCAGGTGCCTGATAACACCCGCAAGGACAGCTATGGCTGGGCTATGGGTACATCAATGGCTTCGCCCCATGTGGCTGGTTCAATAGCTTTGTGGCTCCAAGCCGACCCAACTCTCACGGTTGACGATATAAAGGACATCATCGCCAAGACTGCTTTCAAAGACGAATACACCGATAAGGTTGCTGACCAAGTGCAGGTGGGTGCCGGTAAGTTCGACGCTTACGAAGGCCTTAAAGAAGTGTTGCTTCGCAAAGAAGCCGGCATTGGCAGCGTGAATGTTGAGGGCAGCAAACTGGTGGTGTCTCCAACAGGAAACCGCTCGTTCCGTGTGTTCCTTGCCGATGCCCAAAAGATGACCACCGCCGTTTATAACACCATGGGTGCCAGAGTGATGATGCAAACCGTTGAAGGCAACGAGGACACCATCAACGTTGATGCATTGACTCCAGGTTACTATATTGTTAACGTCAACGGTCGTCACTCTAAGTGCATTATTGTGGAATAAACTATTAACTAAAACAATATAAAACATTATGAACATACTGAAAAAGATTTGGCTTAGAGCAATGGCTGTTGTTGCGGCGGTATGCTGCATTGCACCGGCGGCTCAAGCTGATGATGATGCGATTATCACCATCCGCACCTCGTCGTATGACACCAACGGTGCGAGCAATGTGGTAACTATTTTGCTTGGTGGTACTGAAGCCGACTATGTTGACCTTGACTGTGGTTTTGGTAAAGAGGAACATGAACTTGAGGTGGCTTCGTTCGACACCGAAACCGGCGAGTGGAGCGGTACTTACCTCACTTGTAATGTTTCGTCGGCAGGCATCATTCGCATCTATGGCGACCCATCAAAGATTGATTTGCTTAATGCCAGCGGCTGCTATATTCGTAGCATTGAGATGCCGCAACTCACTGGTTTGCAAATTCTTGACCTTAGCCATAATGAGTTGGAAAGCCTCGATTTGACTGATTTCACCGACTTGCGTGCCTTGTATCTCAACGACAACCCATTCAATAAGTCGCCGCTGGTGATTGGCAGCAAGCCCAATATGCTCATCATGGACATTGGCCTCATTGACTATATGACCGATGCATTTACGCTTGCTGACTATCCTAATCTGGTGTCGTTTGACGCTTGGAACAACAAGTCGCTTAGCAAGCTTGAACCGTCTTATTGCCAATATCTGCAAAAAATCTCAATTGACGGTTCAAAAGTTGAAGAGCTCGACGTGACAAATAACAGCGCATTGCAGATTCTTAACATCAGCGATACCCGCATCTCGGAGATTGACCTGAGCAATAACACATATTTGATGCAACTCTATTGCGACCACCTCTCGGGCTCGGTGAACAATGATGTTAAGATGAAGTCGCTCGATGTGAGCAACAACCCCAACTTGGTGTATCTTTTTGCCAGCGGCAACGATTTCACATCGATTGACGTGAGCAACAACTACTATTTGCAGGATATTTACCTTAACAACAACTTGCTCACAAGCATCAACCTCGACAACAATCCAAATTTGGTGAATGTGATGTTGCGCAACAACTGCTTTGACTTTGTAACACTGCCATTGCCAAAGGAGTCGTGGAACCAATATGACTATATGCAACGCAATATGGGCATTGAACGCACCCAAAAGGTGGGCACTGTGCTCGACTTCAGCGGTCGTGTGCTGCGTGAAGATTGTATCACCACTATGGGATTGTTTAAGACCGACGAGACTAATCCTAACAATATCATCGAACTCGACGATTTGTATTATTCATACGCTGACGGTAAGGTGACTTTGCTTAAGGAAACCGTTGACAGCGTGTATGTGGCATTTGCTTGCGACGCGTTCCCCGCAAGCGCATTGACCTCAATGCCTTTGCGCACTGATAAGTTTATCGTGAAGAGCGAGGAAGATTTTGGTAAGGACGACATTGCACTCTCGTTTGTTGCTCCTGTGGGCACTGATGGCGTTGACATCACAATGAGCGTGGCTGTGTTTGGCGCCACCAAAGAGAGCCCAAAGAAATTCTATGTTGACTTTGGCGATGGCGTGAAACAAGAATTTGCCGCCATCACCAGCGATTGCCTGCCCGATGAGCCTAACGTGAATAGCGTGAACTCAGCCACAGGCATTGTCACAGTGTATGTTCCTGAAGGCGATATTGTGGGTGCTTTCGGCATCAACAACATAACCCTTACCAGCATTGATTTGAGCAATTTGCGCGCAATGAAGCTGTTGCAGATTGAGAATGCAGGATTAAGCAGTATTGACTTGGGATGGTGCCGCAGCTTGAGTAAACTGGTGCTCACCGGCAATAACTTTGGCGCGCTCAACATTCGCGGCGCCAACGATGCTTATCAAAAGAACTTGCTCACTGACATCAACCTCTCAAACAACGAGTTGACCTCAGTGACTCTCAACGATAACTACACCATTCACCATCTCAACCTCTCAAACAACAAGCTCACTGAGCTTGGCTTGAAAGATGCCGACATGATGGAAACCCTGAATGTGAAGAACAATTTGCTCACTGAAATCAATTTGAGCTATTGCACCTTGATGACCGACCTTGATATCTCAGACAACAGCATCTCATCAATTCTGATGCCTACAGAAAACTCGCTTGAGCGCGTGCATGTTGAGGGTAATGCTCTCAGCTTTGCCACTCTGCCCGGCCTTGAAGGCATTGAGGAATACACATTCTCGCCACAAGACGATGTGGTGATACCAACCATTGGACCGGGCTGCGACCTTTCGGCTCACAACTATGGTGGTAGCACCAACTATGTGCTGCGTTTTGCTGATGATAACACTATGGCTGTTTTAAATACTGATTACACCGTTGAAAACGGCAAGATTCGCTATCTTGACCCAGTCATTGGCCGCAATGTGTATATTGAGATGACCAATGAGTCGTTTGCCGGTCTTACGCTCAAGACCACTGTTATGGAAGCGGCTCAAATGCCAACTCATGTGTTTGCCACATTCACCACACCATCAGCATCAAACGGCACACTTATTATGACGGCTAAACAGCCAAGCACATTGGTGTGCATTGACTGGAAAGGCGACGGCATAGAACTTGAACAATATCTGGTGGGCACAATGGCAACCTCGTTTGATGTGACATCGGTTGCTGGTTGCACAGCACGCGTTTATTCATATATGGAAAACAGCGGCATTACCGTGTTCAGCATTTCAAACGTGAAGATGAGTGATGCCGACTTCTCGGAAATGAACGAACTCACCGCTCTCACCGTGAGAGGTTCAGATTTGAGCGAAATCACTATGCCTAAATCAGCTGCTCTTGAGGAAATAAACCTTGACAGCAATAAGTTTACAAGCATCGACCTCACGGCTTACTCATCATCGTTGAAGTATCTGATGCTTAACGACAACCAATTCACCGAATTTGATGCTTCGCTCTATCCAAGATTGATGCTCTTGGGTATGAATGCTAACCAACTTACTTCAGTGACTCTTGGCAACAACAATATGTGGCAATTGTCGCTTAGCACCAATCAGCTCAGTTCAATCAACCTCGCTGGCGTGCCTAATATGGAGCAATTAACGCTCGACCATAACCAGTTTGAGACGCTTGATGTTAGCAGCCTTACAAAATTGCGTGTATTGCTTATTGACAACAACAAGTTCCGCTTCAGCACATTGCCTGCTGACCGTGGTTATGGCGTGTACATCTATGGCAGTCAAGCAACTTTGCCTGTTGAATTGATTGAAGGTAAGGTTGACTTCTCGTCAGAAGCCAATATTAGCGGCACTGAAACAGAGTATCGTTGGTTTATTGACATGCCTTACACTGACGATTATGGCGACCTTACTGGTGAGGAACTGTATGTTGACGAGGAATATAACGTGGTTAACGGTGTGACCGAGTTCCACAAACAACTCAACAATGTTGTGGGTGTTCTCACTAATGCGACGTTCCCTAACCTGGTGCTTTACACTGAGATGTTCGACATCACTTCAACCGGCATTGCTGATGTTGTGGCAGGAGATGCACTCATCACTGTTGAAGGTAGCAACATTGTTGCCACTCAATGCAATGGCAACCTGAGAGTGTATAACACTGCAGGTGCATTGGTTAAAGAAGTGAAACCTGTTGACGGCGTAGCTATTGCTACCGCTATGCAACCTGGCATCTATGTTGCCACTAATGGCACATTCACAGCCAAGGTGATAGTGAAATAACATCAGCTCTTTGGCAGACAATGAGTTTCGACTGAAACTTTTGGCTGCTTTAGGACTCACTAATAAACCCCTTGCTGCAATCAATAAGCAGCAAGGGGTTGTTTTATTCAAAGCCTTCAGATTTGTGCGCTCGGCATTCAATACGCAGATTCTACCTGCAAGTGCAAAATTAGCGAATAAATTTGAAGAACTCAACGA
>JBJECY010000006.1:0-4512 GCA_051871515.1 Muribaculaceae bacterium
CTTAAGGCGGTGTGTCAAATTGCAAAAATTTGGCACACCGCCTCGCTCCTTTCAGGCACCTAACGCTAAATGCGCAAATTTATATCATTTCGATACGCCCCGGCTATTGTGTTGTTATGCTCAGCATTGGGCGCAACGAAGGTTGCCCTAACAATAATCTTTCGCCGACGGTTTAATTGGCGTCAAGGATAAGAAGCGCCTAATATGCTTAATAGTTGGTGTAACCATAAAGTGGCGCAGCCTGCAGAAAGAGTGCTACCATAAATATTGCCTCTCGAAGTTGCACAACATTGTTCAACATCTTCTACGGCAATTATTTTTATTTTTCGGGGAGAAGGGGGCAAGTTGTGGCGGAATAGTGACGGGTATTTGCGCAAAAATTAGTAATTTTGCACGATTGACTATAAACATACTGAGATGACATTTGTTGATACAATAACAGTGCTGCTTTTTGTGGCGAGTGTGGTAATAGGTTATATGCGTGGCATGGTGAGCCAAGTGACGTCGATAGTGGGCTACGTGCTTGGCATAATCGCCTGTAACGCGTTTGGCGACACAGCTACTGAGTTGCTTGTGAGTGTTATGCCAAGTGCCGCTGAATGGCCATTGCCTAAGGTCACCACGCATGCTGTGGCTGTGATTGTGCTGTTTGTGGTGATTTCGCTGAGTGTGCGCGTGGCAGGCATGTTTATCAAAAACACCATCAAGCTGTTGCATCTGGGTGTGATTGACAAAATCGGCGGTTCGGCGCTATGCTTGTTTAAATACTTTTTTATTTTCAGCATTGTGCTTAATTTGTGGCTGTTGATTAATCCTAAGAGTGACACGTTTAGCACCGAACATATACTTGACAATAAGCCTTTTGTGGCTACGCTCAATTTGGCGCCGCGGGTGCTGGGTCAGGAGTCGTTGCCGGGTGATTCGCTAAAGGTGATTTCTGCTGACGGCGAGGGAGCCGAGCTTGCTCGCGAAGATGGCTCGGTTTGACGGCTTTTGCCAGGCTTGTTTGAAGTAATAAAACAGAAAAAGAGTAACTATTGCCTTTGAATAATGGATAATAACGATATAATCAATAGCGCTGCAAGCAGCGAGTATAAATATGGCTTTGTGACTGATGTGGAGACTCACGTCTTGCCCAAGGGGCTCAACGAAGATGTGGTGCGCTACATCTCGAGTTTCCGCAACGAGCCAGAGTGGCTGTTGGACTTCCGCTTGCGTGCCTATCGCCATTGGCTGACGATGAAGATGCCCAAGTGGGCGCATTTGCAGATTCCTGAGATTGATTTTCAGGACATCAGCTATTTTGCTGCGCCCAAGACCAAGAGCGACGATAAGAAAGAGATTGACCCGGAAATCAAAAAGACGTTCGACAAGCTGGGCATACCCCTCGAGGAGCAGATGCGCCTGAGTGGCATGGCTGTTGATGCCGTGATGGATGCCGTGGGCGTTAAGACCATGTACCGCGAGCGTCTGGCTGAGCTGGGCATTATTTTCTGCTCGTTTAGCGAGGCTGTGAAAGATTATCCCGACTTGGTGCGCCGCTATCTGGGCAAAGTGGTGCCTTATACCGACAATTATTTTGCCGCTCTCAACTCGGCGGTGTTCAGCGACGGGTCGTTTGTGTATATTCCCAAGGGTGTGCGTTGCCCCATGGAGCTGTCAACCTACTTCCGCATCAATGCCAGCGGCACGGGTCAGTTTGAGCGTACGCTCATTGTTGCCGACGACGATGCCTATGTGTCGTATCTTGAGGGATGCACGGCTCCTATGCGCGACGAGAACCAGCTTCATGCTGCCATTGTTGAGATAATTGTTGAAGACCGCGCCGAGGTGAAATATTCAACGGTGCAGAACTGGTATCCCGGCGATAAGGAAGGCCGTGGCGGCATATATAATTTTGTGACTAAACGAGGCTTGTGCCGCGGCGATTTCTCTAAGCTGTCGTGGACTCAGGTGGAAACCGGTAGCGCCATCACGTGGAAGTACCCCAGCTGTGTGCTGAAGGGCGATAATGCCATTGGCGAGTTTTATTCGGTTGCTCTCACGCGCAACTATCAGCAAGCCGACACAGGCACCAAGATGATACACTTGGGCAAAAACACGCGCAGCACCATAGTGTCGAAGGGCATCTCGGCAGGCCATAGCCAAAACAGCTATCGCGGTGAGGTGAGGATTGTGCCCGGAGCAACCAATTGCCGCAATTACACGCAGTGCGATAGCCTGCTGCTTGGCTCAACATGCGGTGCCCACACGTTCCCATATATCGATTGTCAGAACGATACTTCGGTGGTGGAGCATGAAGCCACCACATCGAAAATCAACGAGGAGCAGATTTTCTATTGCAATCAGCGTGGCATCTCAACCGAGGATGCCGTTGGGCTTATTGTGAACGGTTATGCCAAAGAAGTGATGGCAAAGTTGCCTATGGAGTTTGCCGTAGAGGCTCAGAAGCTGCTCTCGGTGTCGCTTGAAGGCAGCATTGGCTGATTTGCAGCTGATGATGCTTTTTTATAAAAAAGGAGAAATAAAAGATTAACAACCGAAATATCACAACATTTTTCAAGATATGTTAGTAATTAAAGATTTGCATGCCAACATTGAGGGCAAAGAGATACTGAAAGGCATCAACTTGACGGTTAATCCGGGCGAGGTGCATGCCATAATGGGGCCAAACGGTTCGGGCAAGAGCACTTTATCGAGTGTGCTTGCCGGCAATCCGGCATATACGGTCACCGGTGGCAGCGTGGAGTTTTATGGCAAGGATTTGCTTGCCATGTCGCCCGAGGACCGCTCGCATGAGGGATTGTTTTTGAGCTTTCAGTATCCTGTTGAGATTCCGGGTGTGTCGATGGTTAATTTCATGCACACCGCCATCAATGCCAAGCGCAAGTATCAGGGCCTTGAACCGGTGTCGGCAAGCGAGTTCCTGAAGATGAAGCGCGAGAAAAGCGCTTTGGTGGAGCTCGACAGCAAGTTGGCATCGCGCTCGGTTAACGAGGGTTTCTCAGGCGGCGAGAAAAAGCGCAACGAGATATATCAGATGGCAATGCTTGAGCCGCGCCTCTCGATACTCGACGAGACCGATAGCGGGCTCGACATTGACGCATTGCGCATAGTGGCAGGCGGCGTTAACAAGCTTAAGAGCGACAACAATGCCACCATCGTGATAACTCACTATCAGCGATTGCTCGACTATATCAAGCCCGACTTTGTGCATGTGCTCTATAAGGGCCGCATAGTGATGTCGGCGGGTCCGGAGCTTGCCCTTGAACTTGAAGAAAAGGGCTATGACTGGATTAAGCAGCAGGTTGACGCCAACGAGCTGTGAATCAATTGAGAACATCATGTGAAGAATATTATGACATCATTACAACAATATATTGACCTCTATAACGACAATCGCGAAGCCATTGAGGGTCGTTCGCCGGCTGCGATGAATGACTTGCGCCCGGCGGCGCTTGCGGCATTGCAGGGCGCGCGCCTGCCTCGGCGTGGCGATGAGAACTATGAGGTCACCGACCTTGAGCGCATGTTTGCGCCCGACTATGGCGTGAACGTGAACCGCGTGGACCTGAATGCCAGTCCTGCCGATGCGTTCCGTTGCGACGTGCCCAACATGAGCACCTGGATGTGCTATTTCTATAACGACATTTTCCACATGTCGCGCAAGTCGCCCTCGTTGCCTGCCGATGTTGTGGTTGAGCCATTCTCGGTGGCTGCCTGCAACGGCCATGCACAGCTGCTCAATCAGTATCTGGGCAAGGTGGCACCCCTTGACAACGCTCATGTGGCTCTCAACACGTTGCTTGGGCAAGAAGGCTTGCTGGTGTATGTGCCGCGCGGAGTGAAGCTTGAGCGACCGCTGCAGTTGGTCAACCTGATGAATGCTTCGGCTCCGGTGATGGCGGTGCGCCGTTTGCTGGTGATTGTTGATGAGATGGCTGAAGCCACCATGCTGGTGTGCGACCACACGCAAAACCATCAGCACAATTTCCTCGCCAGCCAAGTGGTGGAGATTGTGGTGAAGCAGGGCGCTCGCTTCGACTATTACGATATTGAGGAGTCAACCGCGCTCACCAACCGCTGCAACCAGCATTTTGTGAAGCAAGAAGCCAATTCAAATGTGTTGCTCAATGCCATCACGCTCACCAACGGTGTCACACGCAACGATTTTGTGGTGAATGTTGACGGCGAGGGTGCCGAAACTCAGCTCTATGGCATGGCCATTGAGGGCAAAGACCAGCACATTGACAATTACACATATATAGGCCATAATGCCGGGCATTGCCACAGCAACGAGCTGTTTAAATATGTGCTCGACGACAACGCTGTTGGCGCTTTCACCGGTCGCATAATGGTGAAAGAGGGCTCAAACAAGGTTGAAGCTTATCAGAGCAATCGCAACATTGTGGCAACTGACACTGCCAAAGTTTACACCAAGCCTCAGCTCGAGATTTATTGCGACGACGTGAAGTGCAGCCATGGCACAGCCATTGGTCAGCTCGACCAAGA
>JBJECY010000007.1:0-4510 GCA_051871515.1 Muribaculaceae bacterium
GAGAATCTGGTGATACGCACCGCGCAAGACGGCACGGTGCTCAGGCTCAGAGACGTTGCCGAGATTGAGCTTGGCAGCACGTCATATAACTTCACCGGCGGCGTTTCGGGCTATCCGGGCACATCGTTTATGGTGATGCAGACGGCGGGTTCAAATGCCAACGAGATTATCAGCAACATCAATAAGGAAGTTGAGGAAATACGTGCTGACTTGCCCGACGGCTTGGTGATTGACAACATGATGAGCGTGAAGACCTTCCTCGACGCATCGATATCAAACGTGATACGCACACTGCTTGAAGCCATCTTGCTTGTGATTATAGTGGTGTATGTGTTCTTGCAAAGCGTGCGTTCAACGTTCATTCCGCTTGTGGGCATTGGCGTGTCGCTTGTGGGTACATTTGCGTTTCTTTATGTTGCCGGATTCTCAATCAACCTGCTCACGCTGTTTGCCCTTGTGCTGGTGATAGGCACGGTGGTTGATGACTCGATTGTGGTAGTTGAGGCGGTTCAAGCCAAGTTTGATGCCGGCTACAAGTCGCCCTATAAAGCCACTGTTGATGCCATGGGCGGCATCACGGCAGCCATCATCACCACCACGCTGGTGTTTATGGCGGTGTTTATCCCGGTGTGCTTCATGGGCGGCACCACAGGTACGTTCTACACTCAATTTGGACTCACCATGGCAGTTGCGGTGGGCATCTCGGCGCTCAATGCGCTCACGCTGAGCCCTGCGCTGTGTGCCCTCATCATGACGCCTCACAACGATGCTGCCGAAGGCGGCAAGATGAGCTTCTCGTCGCGCTTCCATGTGGCGTTTGACTCGGCATTTGGCCGGTTGGTTGACAAATATAAGAGCGGAGTGCAATTCTTCATTCGCCGTAAGATGCTGGTGGGTTTGGCGTTGGTGGCAGCCCTTGCTGCGCTTGCCGTGCTCATCAACACCACCAAGACCGGCTTGATACCTGACGAGGATACGGGCACGGTGATGGTGTCAGTGACAACGGCTCCGGGCAGCACATTGAGCGAAACCAAGCGCGTGCTCGATGATGTGGAACAACGCCTGAAGGGCATACCGCAGATTCTGCTCTATGCCAAGGTGGGCGGATATAATATGATGGGCGGCGGACAAAGCTCGGCTGGCGGAACATTCATCATCAGGTTGAAAGACTGGGAGGAGCGTGAAGGCGACGAGAACAGCAAAGATGCCGTGATTGGACAGATTTATGCTTTGACCGCTGATGTGAAAAACGCCCAGATTTTTGCCTTCGCGCCTCCTATGATTATGGGCTACGGCATGACCAATGGTCAGGAAATATACGTTCAGGACAAGAAAGGCGGCGACATTGAGACGCTGTTTGACTACACCAAGCAGTTTGTGGCTGCGCTCAACGAGCGCCCTGAGATACAGAGCGCCATCACCACTTTCGACACCAAGTTCCCGCAATATTTGGTTGAGATTGATGCTGTGCAGTGCAAGCGCCGCGGTGTGAGCGCCAACGATGTGCTAAGCGTGCTTTCGTGCTATGTAGGCGGCAATTATGCCTCAAACATCAACCGTTTCTCAAAGATTTATCGCGTTATGGTGCAGGCACGCCCCGAGCATAGGCTTAGCACCGAGTCGCTCAACAACATGTGGGTGCGCAACAGCGCGGGCGAGATGGCTCCAATAGGGCAGTTTGTGAAGCTCACCAAGACCTATGGCCCTGAGATATTGAGCCGTTTCAACCTGTTCAGCACCATTTCGGTGAACACTACCCAAGCCGATGGCTACAGCTCGGGCGACGCCATCGCTGCCATCCGCGAGGTGGCTAAACAGACGTTGCCGGCAGGCTACGGATTTGAGTTCGGCGGCACTTCGCGCGAAGAAAGCGAGTCGGGCACATCGGTGATGGTGATATTTGTGATTTGCATAGTGTTTGTTTACCTGATATTATGCTCGCTCTATGAGAGCCTGTTCATACCGTTGGCGGTGATGCTGTCAATACCGTTTGGCTTGATGGGCAGCTTCTTGTTTGCCAAGATGTTTGGCGTTGAGAACAACGTGTATATGCAAACCGGCTTGATAATGCTCATTGGCTTGCTTGCCAAGACGGCAATTTTGCTCACCGAGTATGCCTCGGAGCGCCGTCGCCGCGGCATGGGCATAGCCGAAGCGGCACTCTCGGCTGCCGTGGTGCGTCTGCGACCCATTTTGATGACCGCCCTCACCATGATTATCGGTTTGATGCCTTTGGTTGTGGCATCGGGCGTGGGAGCCAACGGCAACATCTCGCTTGGCGTGGGCACCGTGGGCGGCATGTTCATTGGCACGGTGGCGCTGCTCTTTGTGGTGCCGGTGCTCTTCATAGTGTTCCAAACCATTGAGGAGCGTGTGATGCCGCGGCGCGTGCATCATCACGACGACGAGGAAGAAGCACAAGGCGCGCTCAACGAGCCGGTGATGCCACAGGAAACTCAAAATCATTAAATCAAAACAACAGTAATGAAAGGTTTATCATATATTATTATTGCGCTTGTGGGCATGGCTATGAGTAGCTGCGGAATATATAGCAACTATCAGCGCCCCACGCTTGAGGTGGACGCTGACAGCCTCTATCGCGACTATGTAAAAAACTCGGCGGCTCACGAGCGTTGGCTTGGCGAGTTGAGCTGGCGCGAACTGATTACCGACGAGCAATTGGTGCATTGGATTGAAGTGGGATTGGAGCATAACACCGACTTGCGCACGGCGCAGCTGCGCACCCAGGAGGCTGGCGCAATGCTTCAGGCGGCTAAACTGGCGTTCTTGCCATCGGTGTCGGCATCGGCACAAGGCACGGTGAGCAAATACGGCAGCTCAAAAGCCACCAAAACCTATCAGTTGGGACCCTCGGCTGAATGGGTGATTGACGCTTTTGGCAGTTTGCGCAACGCCAAGAAAGGCAGCTTTGCCGATATGCAAGCCGGGCTTGCATACGAACAGGCTGTGAAAACGCAGCTGATAGCTGAGATTGCATGCAGCTATTATATGCTTGTGGCGCTCGACGAGCAACGTGCGGTGACCGACAGCACCGTGACCATGTGCCAAAACACCGTTACCACTATGGAGGCGCTGTGGCGCGTGGGCGACCAAACCGAGGCTGCCGTGCAGCAGTCGCGCGCAACGCTGTTGCAAACGCAGTCGCAGCTGCAATCGCTTGAGCAGCAGATTGTGGAGCTTGAGAATCAGTTTTCGGCATTGTTGGGCATCACGCCCCAGCCCATAGCTCGCGGCAAAGACATCGCTTTGGCTTGCGACCAGGATTGGTGCGTTGGGGTGCCGGCGCAGATGCTCTCGCGTCGCCCCGATGTGCAGCAGGCCGAGTGGAAACTGGCGTCGGCGTTCTATGCTACCAACAAGGCTCGTTCGGCGTTTTATCCCACCATAACCCTCAGGGGTGAGGCGGGTTGGACCAACAGCGCAGGTGCGGCAGTGGTGAATCCCGGCAAATGGCTTCTCAATGCCGTGGGCACGCTCACGCAGCCGCTCTTCAACCGCGGTGTGAACCAAGCCAACCTAAAGGTGGCTAAGGCTCAACAAGAGGAAGCCACATTGACATTCACGCAAACGCTGCTCAATGCCGGCGTTGAGGTCAATAATGCCATGGCGGCGTTGCACACTGCCCGCAACATCACCCAAATTGACGCTGACCGCATAGCTGCCCTGCAACGAACCGTTGAGGTGACACAGGCGCTCATGAGAACCGGCAACGTGAATTATCTTGAAGTGATTACGGCGCAGCAGGGCTTGCTCTCGGCACGCGTATCGCAGGTGCAAAACAGTTATACGCTTGTGGAGTGCATGTTGCAGCTTTATTGCGCCCTTGGCGGCGGTTGCTCTTGATGGCAGCCTTGCATACTCACCATAACCGTGACCCCAAACAGATGATATAAATCACACCCTGTGGCGACAGCGGCACATGCCAGCATCAATTGTATTGCTAAGTGATTGGTTTTGCTCTTTTTAAATTAAAAACTGAACACTCGCTTTTGAAGCTTTTTGTGTATGTTTTCTGTTGACCTAAAAAAGAGAATAGGAAGTACAAAGGAACTCAGGCGAAAAACACATAGCCACGGCATGCAGCCCACTGTCGCCATTTTTTGCGGGGGGGAGGTCACGTTGAAGACTGCTTAATGAAAGGATTTTACATTCATATAAAAGAGATTTTTTATTACATGCAGATACCTTAAAAATGTGAATACTCAGTTGCGCTAATACCATTTGAAGGAAAAACACTCAAAATATGCCATTTTTTGAACTATTATGGCAATATGTTGATTTATTGTTGATGTTGTACAAGAGGGGCTGAGGGAGCATGTGATTATGCGCAATCAGCCCCCATTTGTCAAAGGTGGGTGAGGTTTGGGCGTTTGCTATCGTATAGGTGGGTGTTTTTTTGCGTATGCTATACGCCCGTAAAGGCGAAGGGGTGCGATCGCAGATTCTACCTGCAAGTGCAAAATTAGCGAATAAATTTGAAGAACTCAAC
>JBJECY010000008.1:0-22298 GCA_051871515.1 Muribaculaceae bacterium
ATCAAGAAGTTGGAAATCAATTTCCGTCGTAATGAGCGTGTCATCCGTTATCTGACCGTCAAGATGGAGAAGTATGCCGCAGCCTATGCAGCTAAACGTGAACAACTAAGAAACAAAAAGGAGGACTAATTATGGCAGATGTAAAATCAGAAATCAGATACTTGACTCCCCCTTCAGTAGATGTCAAGAAGAAGAAATATTGCCGTTTTAAGAGAAGCGGTATCAAATACATCGACTATAAGGACCCTGAGTTCCTTAAGAAGTTCTTGAACGAGCAAGGCAAGATTCTTCCTCGTCGCATCACCGGCACTTCATTGAAGTTCCAAAGAAGAGTTGCTCAGGCAGTTAAACGCGCTCGCCACTTGGCCCTTCTTCCTTATGTAACCGATTTGATGAAATAATAAATTTAGTTTTTGGAGGAACAATATCTATGAAAATTATATTGAAAGAAGATGTCGCAAACCTTGGTTACAAGGACGACGTAGTAGAAGTGAAGAGCGGTTACGGCCGTAATTACCTTATCCCAACCGGAAAGGCTGTTATTGCATCGGAATCGGCACTTAAGGTACTCGCTGAGAACCTCAAGCAACGTGCTCACAAGATTGCTAAAATCAAGGCTGATGCAGAAGCTGCCGCTGCTGCTTTGCAGGGCGTAAGCCTCACTATCGCTGCTAAGGTTAGCGCTAACGGCACCATCTTTGGTTCGGTTAACACCATCCAAATTGCTGACGCTCTTGAACAAGCTGGCCACACTGTTGACCGCAAGCTCATCTCTATCAAGGAAGCTGTGAAGGAAGTTGGCAAGTACACTGCCACTATCAAGTTCCACAAGGAAGTTTCTGTTGAAATTCCTTTTGAAGTGGTTGCTGAATAAGAAATTTGATTTTTAAGAAAATTTCTGCATAACTTTAGGGGAGTTGCTTTTTGGCAACTCCCCTATTTGTTTTTATCACTTGCAATGGCTCTCAGCTATGGTAAGTGATATTTCTTTATTGTTTATGAGGAATATCAATGTTTCAGTTTATTCCACGAGTCCTTGCTGAGCAAGGGGCTGTAACTTTGCTGAGCAATGCGGGCTGCGGCATCGCCGCGATTGAAAAAGTCAACCAACACTTGTTGCAAACTATCGCTTAGCACACTGTCTTTATAGAAATATTTGCGCTCAAGTTGCTGAGTGAGTGTTGAATCGGCAACTACGGCAAGATAATCATTTGCTATTTTTACCTTATCGGCCTGTATGCGCCGAATGGTTTTCTTGAAATTAAACAATGCGGCATTGCTGTGTGTGCCTTCAATTAATACCACATCTTTCTTTATCCATACATTCACTGAGCCACGTTCAATCACAAAATGATGAGAAACGGTGTCGTCGCCACATTTAAAGTATGCCGCGCGCGATATAGGGGCATTGCAGTTTTCAAGCAAAGTGAGGCTTTCATCTTGTATCCTACCCTGGAATACCGTTCGTGAGCGGTTGTAATCACTTTCGTAGCAGAACACCGAGATGCTATCACTTTTGGCATCAGCAGCCAAGTGAAAAGTGATTTGGCAAGGATAGGACTTTTTGCGGTCGCAGGCTGTAAGCACCAGCACCATAGCTAATATGACGAATAGAATATTATGTTTCATCTTGAACTATACTTTTGCCTGCAAAGATAACTCTTTATTTTGTTACACAAACAATTGCGCAATATTTCACGATGGCGAAATTTATACATTTTGCAATCAATTAAAAAATATTTTTAGCAATATGCTTTAATTTTTACAATTTTGCTTGCCAATTTGCAACAAATAATATAAATTTGCATCGCAATTAAGAAAACGCAAATTAATAACAACAAAATTATAAACTATATGTGTGGAATTGTAGCAGCATTTGGTGAAAAAATAGGAACACCAGCAATGCGACAGCAAGTGTTATCAATGTCAAAGAAAATACGTCATCGTGGTCCCGACTGGTCGGGAATACATGTATCAGACAATGCCATTATGGTCCACGAGCGTCTTTCAATAGTTGACCCTCAATCAGGCGGCCAGCCCCTGAAGTCAAAAGATGGTAAAGTGATACTTACCGTAAACGGCGAGATTTACAATCATCAGGACATACGAAAAGCCATGGCCGACACTTATGAATTTCAAACCGGCAGTGACTGTGAGGTGATATTGGCTCTTTACATTAAGTATGGCACAGATTTCCTGGAAAAAATTAGCGGTATTTTTGCATTTGCACTTTACGACGAAACCAAAGATTTCTATATGGTTGCTCGCGACCCAATAGGTGTGATACCTTTGTATCTTGGTTATGACGAAAACGGCAACACCTATTTTGCTTCGGAGCTAAAAGCACTTGAAGGCCAGTGCAAAGAAATTGAGCCTTTCTTGCCCGGACACGTTTATGACAGCGAGAGCCATGAACTCAAGAGATGGTACACTCGCAACTGGGAAAGCTATGATGCAGTAAAGGATAACACCACTGACATCAATCAACTCCGTGATGCTCTTGAAGATGCAGTGAAACGTCAACTCATGAGCGACGTGCCTTACGGAGTGCTGCTCTCAGGCGGACTTGACTCATCAGTTATCTCGGCTATAGCCAATAAATTCTCTCGCCGACGCATTGAAACCCAAAGCCAGCAAGAAGCATGGTGGCCACGTTTGCATTCGTTTGCTGTGGGATTGAAGGGTGCTCCCGATTTGGCAGCAGCTCGCAAGGTGGCTGATTTCATTGGCACCGTGCACCACGAGATTAACTATACCGTACAAGAAGGTCTTGACGCCATTCGCGATGTGATTTATTACATTGAGACCTACGATGTCACCACCGTGAGAGCATCAACGCCAATGTATCTTTTGGCTCGTGTGATTAAGTCGATGGGCATTAAGATGGTGCTTTCAGGCGAGGGTGCCGATGAGATATTTGGCGGTTATCTTTATTTCCACAAAGCTCCAAACGCAAAAGAGTTTCATGAGGAAACCGTTCGCAAAATCAGCAAATTGCACCTCTATGACTGCTTGAGGGCTAACAAATCGCTCTCAGCATGGGGTGTTGAAGGCCGTGTGCCATTCCTCGACAAAGAGTTCCTTGATGTTGCTATGCGACTCAACCCAGAGGACAAGATGTCGAAAGACGGCAAGATGGAGAAATGGGTGTTGCGCAAAGCATTTGAAGAGTACATTCCAAAAGAAATTGCTTGGAGACAAAAAGAGCAATTCTCTGACGGCGTTGGATATAGCTGGATTGACTCGTTGAAAGAAATCACTTCATCAAAGGTTAGCGATGAGATGATGAAGAATGCTCACCGCCGTTTCCCAATCAACACTCCAAGAAACAAAGAGGAGTATTATTACCGCTCAATCTTTGAAGAGTTATTCCCATCGCAAACAGCAGCATTGTGTGTGCCTTCGGTGCCATCAGTAGCGTGCAGCACCGCCGAGGCTCTTGCTTGGGATAAAGCATTTGCTAATATGAACGAGCCTTCAGGCCGTGCCATTAAGGGCGTTCACAATAAGGCTTATTAAGCAATAGAGTATTTAATATACAATAAGGTCGCCATGAATGAATGTGTTAATACGTTCTTCAGGCGACCTAACTATTAAACAATAATGAGATGTTAAATTACGTTTGCCGTTCTCTTAAACTTGTGCTTTACGATAAAGATAAACGGCAATAATGGTGTAAACAATATTTGGAATCCACATTGCCACTCTTGGTGAGGTAAGCCCCGACACTGCAAATGATGAAGTGACGGTCATAAACAAGATGTATGAGAAACTCAACAGCAATCCAATGCCAATGTTCACACCCATACCACCCTTCACTTTCTTTGAGGACAACGAAAGACCTATGATGGTGAGGATAAACGATGCTGCCACCATGGCATATCTTCGTTCAAGTTCAATCTCAAAATTCTTGATGTTTGACACACCGCGCTGTTTTTGGCGGTAGATGTACGATTTAAGCTCAGAGTTGGTGAGCGTTTCTTGGTCGTTTTGTGAAATCAAGAAGTCACGAGGCTCAATTTCAATAATGGTATCACGCGAAGCTCCGCGCGAGATGGTTTCTTTGAGACCCTTGAAATTGCGAATTGAATAATCCCGCAGATTCCATTTATATAATGTGTCGTATCTTATTGATTGCGCAGTAAGACGCGATTTCAGTTCTTTGCCTTCAAAATGGTCGAGAGAAAACTTATATCCGGTCTTTGTGATATTATCATATCGTGCCATGTAAGCAACAATGCCCGGTGACACTTGCAACTGAATGTTATCGCCATAGTCAACTCGTTTATTCTTCACCCATTGGTTGGTGTAGGCAATACGTTTCACGTTGGCTGGAGGTATCACATAAGCCGAAAGGAAATAAGAAAACAATGCAATAATGAAGGCAGTAACCATATAAGGCACAGCCAATCGCTTATAACTGATGCCGCTTGAAAGTATTGCAATGATTTCGCTATGGTCAGTGAGTTTTGATGTGAAGAAAATTACAGCTATAAACGTGAAAAGCGGGCTGAACTGATTGGCAAAATATGGCAAAAAGTTAAGATAATACTGGAATACCGTGGCCTTTAGCGGAGCATTAATGATGGCATCGAGTTTCTCATTGACATCAAAAAGCACCACAATGGCAAGCAGCATCAGTATTGAAAACACAAAAGAGCCAAGGAATTTTTTGATAATGTATAAATCAAAAACTTTCACAAGGGGCTTTTTGTGTTTCTGCTCCTCTGCGTCATGCTCCGGTTGATTGTTATCTTTCCGGTTTTTATTATTTTTCAAGAAATTAAGTTTCACAATCGTCGAGTTACGTTAACAACCATTTCTTCTTTCCAAGGCTTGAAGTCGCCGGCAATGATATGTTTTCGGGCTTCTCCCACAAGCCACAGATAGAATGCCAGGTTGTGAATACTTGCTATTTGCAATGCAAGCAGTTCCTGGCTCACAAACATGTGCCTTAAATATGCTTTTGAATAAGCGCGGTCAACGTATGACGGGCCATCTTCTTGAATGGGCGAGAAATCGTTGGCCCACTTCTTATTGCGCATGTTCATGATTCCGTGACGAGTGAAAAGCATACCGTTACGCCCGTTGCGCGTAGGCATCACGCAGTCCATCATGTCAACTCCTCGGTCAATGGCTTCAAGTATGTTGGCTGGCGTGCCAACTCCCATCAGATATCGTGGTTTGTCCTGCGGCAAAATCTCGTTGACAACCTCAATCATCTCATACATTTTCTCGGCCGGTTCACCCACAGCAAGTCCGCCAATGGCATTGCCTTCAGCACCAAGGTCGCTCACGAATTTTGCCGATTCTCTACGAAGGTCGGGATAAACGCAACCCTGCACAATGGGGAAAAATGCTTGGCTGTGCCCATATAGAGGCTGTGTAGCATTGAAATGGTCCCAACCGCGTTTCAGCCAGCGCAGAGTGAGGGCCAATGAACGTTTGGCGTAATCATAATCTGATTTTCCTGAAGGACATTCGTCGAGTGCCATCATGATGTCGCTGCCAATGGCACGCTGTATGTCAACCACATTCTCGGGGGTGAACAGGTGTTTCGACCCATCAATGTGACTACGGAAATATGCGCCTTCTTCTTTAAGCTTGCGGTTGGCCGAGAGTGAAAACACTTGAAAACCGCCACTATCTGTTAAAATAGGCTTTTGCCAACCATTGAAGCGGTGCAATCCGCCGGCTTGCTTAATTATGTCAATTCCTGGGCGCAGATATAAATGATAGGTGTTGCCCAATATGATTTGTGCCTTTATGTCGTCGCTAAGCTCATGCTGATGCACAGCTTTCACTGTACCGGCTGTTCCAACCGGCATAAATATAGGAGTTTCAATTTGTCCGTGGTCAGTGGTGATAAGCCCGGCACGGGCATTTGTGCCACCGCCACTCTTTGCAATTAATTCAAATTTCATCAATTTCTGTTTTATCACTACAAATTTACTACCTTTAATCCCCTATCGCAAATTTGTTTTTAAAATAATAGCCAATTTATAATTTTTTTGATTTTTAGTTTTCATTAATAGTAGTAACTTTGCATTGCTGAAACATGAGCGCGCACAATGCGACAAGATAATTAAACGAAGCTGAAATGAAGATTTCTATTCCAAAAGAAAAAATCAATGAATTGCCTGTAATGGAATTTACCGGCAATATATATATTATTGACTCTTTATCGAAGATGAATATGGCAATTGCCGCTTTGCGTAAAGAGTCAATAGTGGGCTTCGATTCTGAAACAAGGCCGTCGTTTGCTCGCGGCAAAATCAATAAAGTGGCATTGTTGCAAATATCATCGTTCACTGATTGTTTCTTGTTCAGGATAAACAAGATTGGATTGCCCGACAAGCTCAAAAAATTCATCGAAGACGAATCAATACAAAAAGTTGGATTATCGCTCAACAACGATGTGATGGCGCTGAGGCGGATTGCCGATGTTACGCCACAAGGCTTTATTGACTTACAGCAACTGGTGAGCAAATATTGCATCACCGATATGAGCTTGCAGCGCATCTATGCCATATTATTTGACAAGAAGATTTCAAAATCACAGCGACTCACCAATTGGGAAGCCACGTCGCTAACCTCGGCGCAACTGCGTTATGCGGCACTCGATGCTTACGCCTGCCTGCAAATCTACGACTATCTCAACAATGGCAATTTTTGCCCCGAGGAATCACATTATATATTAAACGAGGATTTATCAGAACACAATGAAACAGAAGAGATTTAAAGGGTCAACGGTGATACCGCTTGCCTTGTTGGCATATCTTGCCGTTATGGCATATTACGGACGAGGCATGTTATCGTCGGGCGAAGAGCTTAAATATTATGGGATAATTGCCGTGACACTTGCCATACTTGTGGCACTGCACTTCAGCCTGAAAAAGAAAGAACGATTGAAACAGAAGCGCGAAGACGAACAGCTATACGGCACATATAGCAACAACGATGAGAAGAAAAATCAATCGGGTAACGATAAAGAATGACTTATCGATACCCGATTCCCCTAAAATTTAAAAATCAACAGATTACAAATTAACTATCATCATCTATAGGACTTCAGCAATAGTTGGAGTCTTTTTTTTGTGCAGAATATCCTACTTTTTACAGTGCCTAAAGGGATTGACATTTTATGTGAAATTTCCTCGTAGGTATATCCCTGTAAATATAGATTAAAAACCGACGACATTTCACTTGGCAACGATGCAATTGCTTTGAAGATATCGTTATCGGCCATCATATAGTCTCTGCTTGATGTTTCACATAGTTTTGCATCATCTATGTCAACACTCACTCCATGGCGCTTGCCCATCCTGAAATTGTTGATGAATATGTTTTTCATAATCACCGAGGCCCAGCTCCGAAACTTGTTGCGATGGTCATAGTTTGAATAGTTCTCTATTATTCTTAACCAGGTGTCTTGCAACAGGTCTTGTGCATCATCTTTGCTTTTTGAAAGTTGATAGGCTAATGCCTTTAAATAACTTTCGTTCATTTTTAGGTTAGCCTCAAACGAGGCGTTTATCATATTTGTTTCCATACACAAACTGTATTTATTGTCGTTTGCTATACAAATATATAATCGTTTCTTGACATATGCAAATAAAATTGTTTTTATTTTGTAATAATAACGTAATTTTATGATAGTTTAAACAATTTTATACATTTGTGGTTTCAGAACGTTATTTGTAAATTTGCAAAACAATAATAAAAAGACACATACAAAGTTGGATAATTATTTAAACGAGCTTAATGAACAGCAACAAGCTGCTGTGGTATATAACGAGGGTCCTCAGTTGGTGATTGCCGGTGCAGGTTCGGGCAAAACAAGAGTTTTGACCTACAAAATTGTGCATCTGCTTAATGGTGGAATGAATCCGCGTAACATTATGGCACTTACTTTCACCAACAAAGCGGCACGCACTATGCGTGAACGCATCACTGCCCTCACCTCTCCTGAAATATCATCGCAACTATGGATGGGTACTTTTCACTCAATTTTTGCAAGAATACTAAGGCATAATGCTGAGAGAATTGGCTTTAAAAGTGATTATACCATCTATGATGCAAACGACTCTAAAACGCTCATTAGACAAATCATCAAGGATATGAACCTTGATGACAAGGAATATAAGCCCTCCACAATACAAAACATCATCTCAAATGCAAAAAACGCATTGGTTTTGCCTGCTGATTATGAGAAGAACGACCAGCTCATAAAAGCCGACAAAATTGCAAAAAGACCTAAGACATATTTAATATATAAAGCATATTGTGCCCGATGCAAAGTTGCCGGAGCAATGGACTTCGACGATATCCTGCTTTATATGAACATATTGTTGCGCGATAATACTGACATTTGTGAGCGTTACCGCAATTGGTTTGGCTATGTGCTTGTTGACGAGTATCAAGACACCAATTTTGCCCAACACATGATAATATTGCAACTCACCAAAGCCAAAGGCAACCTGTTTGTGGTAGGCGATGATGCACAAAGCATTTATTCTTTTCGTGGTGCTAACATCGACAATATTCTCAGGCTGAAAGAGGTGTACCCTAATGTGAAAGTTTTCAAGCTTGAGAAAAACTATCGGTCAACAAAAAACATCATTGAGGCAGCCAACTCTCTCATTGAAAAGAACAGAATGCAAATTAAAAAGCACTCGTTCACTGATAATGCCACTGGCAATAAAATGAATGTGATACAATGTTATTCTGACTACGAAGAGAGTTATGTGGTTGCCAACCAGATTATCTCAATCAAGGCAAACCAAGGCGACATGCTCAACAGCTTTGCCATACTCTATCGCACCAATGCACAAAGCCGATTGCTTGAAGAGGCTTTACGCAAGCGCAATATCCCATATCGCATCTATGGTGGCATGTCGTTTTATCAACGCAAAGAGGTGAAAGATGCCGTGTGCTATTTCAGACTTGCAATTAACCCCGACGATGACGAAGCATTGAGGCGAGTTATCAACTACCCCTCACGAGGCATTGGCGACACCACAATAGGCAAAGTTCAGCATTGTGCTATTGAGAACAACGTGAGCATGTGGCAGGTGATTAACAACCCGCAGCAGCATGGGCTTGCAGTTAGCGGCAGCACGTTAAAGAAACTTGGCAATTTTGCCGAGTTGATAAATTCGTTCATTGAACTTAACGCAAGTGGAGCCGATGCAGCTGAGATGACCCAATTCGTCTTACGCAGGTCGGGGCTATATGACCTCACCAACTGCGATAACACGCCTGAAAACATCAGCAAACGTGAGAACTTAGAAGAGTTGATGAATAGTGCAAGGGGATTTGTTGATATTTCAAAAGAAGAAGACAATAACAATGAGTCACTTACGGGATTTTTGGCTGAAGTGTCATTGTCAACCGACCAAGACGAAAACAATGATGCTGATAATGGACCAAAGGTGACACTTATGACAGCTCACTCGGCCAAAGGTCTTGAATTTAAAAATGTGATAATCACCGGCGTTGAAGAAGATTTGTTCCCCTCGCTCATGAGCAAAGATTCAATAAGGCAAATTGAAGAGGAGCGCCGTTTGCTCTATGTGGCAATCACACGAGCCATGAGCACCTGCACTCTCACATTTGCCACATCACGCTATTACAATGGGCAAACCAAGGTGTGTGTGCAAAGTCGATTTATTGGTGACATTGACCACCAGTATCTTTCACTTGCCCAAACAAGCTCTTCAGCAAGAAACCTGTTTGAATCTTATGGCACAAAACCGGCATCAAACAGATGGCAACAAAGCAGCGATGATTATAGCGGCTTTGGCGGCAATGGTCGCAAGCGCATATCTCATAATGACGAAGCAGACACTGAGCCTATTAAGCCAACAAGACCATCTCAGCCCAACTTGTCGCAGTTCACTCCGGTGAGCAAAGCTAAATCAGCCACACCCAGCGATAATGACAATCAGCTTCACACCGCCGATGAGTTGGCTGTGGGCATGGCAATTCGCCACATTCGCTTTGGTGAAGGCGTAATCACTAAAATTGACACAACCGGCAACGATGCAAAAGTAATTGTCTCCTTTAGTGGCAATGACACTCGCACATTGTTGCTGAAATTTGCAAAATTTGATATACTATAATCTCAATTAGCCGAAATGATTTACTATCCAACACCTTATTATATTGTATATGAAGATAAATTGCGCAAAAACTTGAACCTGATTACTGATGTAATGGCTCGAAGCGGCGCAAAAATAATAATGGCATTCAAAGCAAACGCCTTGTGGCGCACGTTTGACATTTTTCGCGAATACGGCATTTGCTCAACTGCCAGTTCGCTCAACGAGATGTTGCTTGCCAACAACGAGTTACATTGCAAGGCACATGCCTATTGCCCTGTTTACACTGCGAGCACAATCGACGGTTTTATCATGGGATGTTCTCACATCACATTCAATTCTGTTGAGCAGTTTCACCGCTTTAGTGAAAAAATCAAGCAACATAACGCAGCAAATCCTGCAGAAGCGGTAAGCTGTGGATTACGAGTTAACCCAATGTGTTCAGTAGTTGAAACAGACATTTATAATCCCTGCTCTGCCGGTTCAAGATTTGGTGTCACGGCACAACAGCTTGGTGATGAATGGCCCCAGGGCATTGATGGCATGCATTTCCATGCACTTTGTGAATCAACTTCCTACGATTTACAAAAGGTGCTAACGGCTATTGAAGAACAATTTGGCAAATTCCTGCCTCAATTAAAGTGGATAAACATGGGAGGTGGGCATTTAATGACACGACAAGGTTACGACGTTGAACATCTGATTGAACTAATTACTTCATTCAAAACGCGTTATCCAAACTTGGAAGTGATTCTTGAACCGGGAAGTGCATTTTGTTGGCAAACCGGCGATTTAGAGGCATCGGTGGTTGACATCGTGAGCAACAGCGGAATACAAACAGCAATAGTTGATGTTTCGTTTGCATGCCACATGCCCGACTGCCTTGAGATGCCATATCAGCCAGCCATTGAGCAATCACTTGAACAAGTTGACAACAGCAAGCCAACCTATCGCATTGGCGGAAATTCGTGTCTAAGTGGTGACGTGATTGGCGATTGGAGTTTCAACGAACCATTAAAGGTGGGTGACAGGCTCACATTTAAAGACATGAACCATTACACCACCGTAAAGACCAATATGTTTAATGGCATACAACACCCTGCCATATTGCTCATGCATTCCAACAGCCAAGTTGAAGTGTTGCGTGAATACACCTATGAGGACTATAAAAACCGAATGTGTTAATCGTTGAAGCACTGACTTGACAAAGCCTCGGCGCACCGTTCTCCGTCGATGGCTGCCGACACAATGCCTCCGGCATATCCGGCACCTTCGCCACACGGATATAAGCCTGCAATTTGGCAGTGGCACATGAGTTGGCGGTCGCGTGGTATTCTCACCGGCGACGATGTGCGTGTTTCAACGCCAATCACTATTGCCTCGTTGGTGAGAAATCCGGCTGACATTTTGCCAAATTTCTTGAAGCCTTCACGCAAACGGCTTGAAATGAATTTTGGCAACCACAAGTCAAGGCGTGAAGGCTGTATGCCGGGTGCATAAGATGATGCAGGTAACGAAACTGACGGCTTGCCATCAACAAAATCCTTCATGCGTTGTGCTCCGGCTTTTTGTGTTTTCCCGGCTTCTTCAAAGCATCTTCGTTCCAAATCCTCTTGAAAACGCATTAATGCCAATTCGCCATATTTGGCATATTCAGGGAAATCCTCAGGGTGAATCTCCACTACCATGCCTGAGTTGCTCCAGCGAGTACCTCTCGACGATGGTGACATTCCGTTTACTACAAGCTGATTTGGTCCGCTTGCCGCTGGCACAATAAAACCGCCGGGGCACATACAAAATGAATATACCCCTCGCCCATCAACTTGGGTAACAAACGAATACTCAGCTGCCGGGAGATATTTTCCCCTGCCTGATGGAGAATGATATTGAATTTTGTCAATGAGTTGTTGCGGATGTTCAAGCCTCACGCCCACCGCAATGCCTTTAGCCTCTATTGTGACGTTCATTCGTTGAAGCATCTCATAAACATCGCGAGCAGAATGTCCGGTGGCAAGTATCACAGGTCCGTCGTATTGTTCTCCATTGCTGCAATGCACACCAACCACTTTGTTTTCTTTGATGATTAGTTCATCAACAAGCGTTGAAAAATGCACTTCTCCACCACATCTGATAATGGTTTTGCGAATGTTTTCAATCACCTTAGGCAATTTATCGGTTCCAATGTGAGGATGTGCATCAATCAGAATATCGTCAGAAGCACCGTGTTGATTGAAGATATTTAAAATACGGTCAGTGTTTCCACGTTTTTTGCTGCGCGTATATAATTTACCATCGGAGTAAGCCCCAGCACCGCCTTCGCCAAAGCAGTAGTTTGAGTTATTGTCAACAGTGCCTTCGCGAGCAATTTTTGCCAAATCAGCTGCGCGCTCAACCACATTCTTGCCTCGCTCCAAAACAATAGGCTTAATGTTTAGTTCAATCAATCGAAGAGCTGCAAATAATCCGCCAGGACCTGCACCCACCACCACTGCAACGCGCTGTGATGTTACAGGCTGATAGTTGATGCTGCACCCCAGTTTATCATCTTGCCCAGGTTGCTCATCAACATATACTTTTACCTTTAGGTTCACCATCACCTTGCGTTGTCGGGCATCAATTGAGCGTTTTAACACTCTCACCTCGGTGATGCGGTTAACGTCGATGTCTTCAGTAGTTGACAAATATATTTTCAGCTGTAAGCTGTCATAAGCAATGTTTGGCGCAACACGTATTTGCAATTCTTTAATCATAGCGCGGTTGGTTGTTTTCGTTTAACGATTACAAAATTACTGAATTTTACACTATTCAACAAAACTTAGGGTTGTCATAGTATCACAGAATATGCTCTATGAGGCACTTTTGCCCCTTTAATAGTAACATTTCACAAATACAGGTTTTGATGGTATTGAATTTATTATTAAATTTGAAGGTTAAATACCCCAAATCCAATGGACAAAGAAAAATATATCTTTTCACTTGAACTGGAAGTGCGCGATTATGAAATTGATAGCGAAGGAATTGTGAATAATGCCAACTATCAGCATTATCTTGAGCACACGCGACATAAATTTTGCGAATGGGCCGGACTATCGTTTAAGGACATGCAACGCTGCGGAATGTATCCGGTGGTCAATCGCATAGAGATTGACTACAAAACACCGTTGAAGAGCAATGACGTGATGGTAAGTTGCCTTAATGTGAAGAAAGAAGGCGTGAGATTTATATTTCTTCAGGATATTTACAACAAACTCACCCAAGAACTTGCTGTTAGTGCAGTAGTTTCTTGCGTGTGTATTGAAAACGGCAAGCTTTCTCGCGGTGAAGTGCTTGCTAAAGCATTTGAAAAATATTTATAATTGAATTACGACGAACTCACATATCGCATAGCATTTGCTTCGGTGTCGAATATGGGCATTGAATTGGCAAAGAAGTTTTTAGATGTTTTACCATCTGAAAAGGATTTTTTTGCCATTTCGCAACGCGAATTGCAACTCATCACCAATAGTAAAAGCAAAATCACGAGTTCTGATTACCGTAACAAGAAGCTTGAAATGGCAAAACGAGAAATTGACTTTATTGCCAAGAACAACATCAAGCCTCTTTATTTCACTGACAAGGACTATCCTTCTCGGTTGCTCAATGCCCCCGATGCTCCAATAATGGTTTATGGTATGGGCGATTGTGACCTTAATGCCAAGCACATGATTGCAATTGTGGGGACACGCCATGCCACGCCTTATGGGAAGAAGATGGTTGACCGCTTTGTTGAAGACATTTCTGCTGAACTTTCTGACACCATAGTTGTGAGTGGTTTGGCTTACGGAGTTGATATCGCAGCTCATGAAGCGTGTCTTAAACATAATGTGCCAACCATTGCTGTGCTTGCTCACGGTCTTAACACCATTTATCCTTCCATTCACAGGCGTTATGCTGTTGACATTGTTCATAGCAATGGTATGCTGCTCACCGATTATACGTCACAATCTATTATGAATCGTGGCAATTTTGTGGCTCGTAACCGCATTGTGGCTGCGTTGACTGATTGCACCATTGTGGTTGAATCGGCACAAAAAGGCGGTGCTCTCATCACCGCTCGCATAGCTCAAAGCTATAATCGCGAAGTGTTTGCCGTACCAGGACGCATCTACGATGATTATTCAAGTGGCTGCAATAAGCTAATACAGCAAAACGGGGCATCAATTTTCACCGATTTCAACAGTCTGGTTGACGCAATGCAGTGGCACACCAACACCTCGGTTTCCACTCCACGCCAACAATCGCTGTTTCCCGAACTCTCACCCGAAGAAGATGCGGTGCTGAAACTACTTAAAGACAACGATTGCATGCACATCAATACCATAACCACAGCATTGCAAAAGCCTGTGTATCAACTATTGGGCATTATGGTTGAGCTTGAGTTTAAAGGTCTTGTACATGCTTTGCCGGGTAGCCGTTACACGTTGGCATAAAAACTATTAGCGTTAAAATTTTGTTTTATATTATTATATTTTTAACACCCAAAGAATCATAAAGTAAATCATTTTAAAAACAACTATTATGGAAAATAGAAATGAACATATTATTGCCGATTCAGAATTAATTATTAATTCCGACGGCAGCGCATTTCACATACATCTTCGTCCTGAGCATATCACCGATAAGATTATTATATGCGGTGACCCGGGACGCGTTAATATGATTGCTGCGCACTTTGACACTCGCGACCTTGAGATTTCAAGTCGTGAATTTCACACTATTCGTGGCACTTATCATGGCAAAGATGTGATGTGCTTGTCGCACGGCATTGGCGGCGACAACATTGACATAGTGATGAATGAGCTTGACGCATTGGCAAACATCGACTTTGAAACACGTCGCATTAAGCAACAGCACCGCACCCTCAGCATTGTGAGAATTGGCACTTGCGGCGGTTTGCAACCGTTTGTGCCAATTGGCACGCCTGTGATGGCAACCAAAGCAATAGGCTTTGACGGCGTTCTTAATTTCTATGCCGGTCGCAATAACGTGTGCGACCTCGATTTTGAGAAACAATTCTGCGAATGGGTGCAATGGAACGACCTTTGGGCAAAGCCCTATGTTGTGGATGCCGACAAAGACCTTGTGCAATCAATTGGTCGTGACGATTTGTTTCATGGCTACACTATTGCCGCCAATGGTTTTTATGGTCCACAAGGTCGCCAATTGAGACTTGCTCTTGCCGACCCATTGCTCAATTCAAAGATTGAAAAATTTGTTTACAATGGTGGTCACATCACCAACTATGAAATGGAAAGTGCTGCATTGCAGGGACTTGCCAAGCTGATGGGACACAAGGCGCTAACCGTGTGCAGCGTCATTGCCAACAGAGTAGCAACTAAGATGAACACAAACTATAAGACCGCAGTCGATGATCTCGTTGAAACGGTTCTTGACCGCATTTAAACATTACGTCATTTCGCATTGAAAAAAAGGGACACCTTCAAAAAGGTGCCCCTATTTTTATTTCTAAGGTTTGTAGCTTTTTATTCTTGTTCAAGAGCATTAAGCTTGTCTTCTTCGTTGAGCT
The DNA here is from genome assembly GCA_051871515.1 of Muribaculaceae bacterium. Taxonomy (GTDB): domain Bacteria; phylum Bacteroidota; class Bacteroidia; order Bacteroidales; family Muribaculaceae; genus SFTJ01. The sequence continues at coordinate 15,670 of JBJECY010000008.1, forward strand.
GATAGTAGATGTTTAACAACGCACGTTTGCAATCGCCGTTATCCTTGTCAAGTTGATGACACTTTTCAAGATAAGGAAGTGCTTCACGATAGAATGGCTCAGTCTTAGACTTCAACTGTGCACTGTTGAGCGAAGGATTTTCTTCTTGAACCTTAACGGCTTTGTTGAAGTACATACGGCCAAGGTCAAAGTTACCCTTTGCATAATCAGGATTAATGGTTACAGCCTTCTTGAAGTATTCAATTGCTTCATCAATCTTGTTTTGTTGCTCCATGAGCACACCCTTCAAATCAAGATATTCTTCGTTGTTGGGGTTCTCGGCGATAGTCTTGTCGAGCAATTGATTAGCATCGTCATACTTTTCTTTGTTAAGAAGGTCATTAACAATGATGCGAACATACATGTTGTCCTTGTTTCCATAGAGAGGATAAGCCTCTTTAGCAATAGCAACCACTGTCTCATCGCTGTTAGGAATACCAGCTGCAACACTCAAAGCATAGTCAAACACGTCTTTGTCAGTGTAGCCTTTCTTGCGAGATTTTTCAAAAGCCTCAAGTGCATGTTGCAACTCCTCAGCTTGCCATGCAGCAACACCTTCATAGAAACGCATTTGAGCAACTGTTGTGTCGGCCAATGCTGGTTTGAACTTGCCAAGATATTCAGCATCTTGGAAATCGCAGAAAACGCCCCAGCACTTAGCTGCATTTGAATAGTCCTTTGCGTCATACAATCCGTTACCGGCAGCATAGAAGTCATTAACGTGACCTGCAATGATACTCAAAATGTCCTTGCTGTATTTGGTTTTGTACTTAGCCTCACCGGTTTTCTTATCAACCTTTGGAGTACCATCTTTTTCAAGTTCGGGCACTTTGTCAAGTTCAAGAGCCTTCATGAAATAGTCATAGCCTTCAAGCAAAGCTTTGCCCATTTCTTTATCGTCAACTTGCTTACCAATGGCTTTCTCACCAGTGCACTTGTCGTAATAACCATAACTTGCCTTGCCAGCAATATACCATGTTGCGGCATTGCCTTTGCTCTCTTCGTTTGTGAGCGCAGCTTTGATTTTTGAACGTGCACCATTGAAAGTGCCGGAGTTGGCCGACATGCTGCCGATTTCGCTCTTCACTTCATCTACTAACTTGTTTTGAGCATACACACATGTTGCCATTGCTCCACAAGCTAAAAAAAGAACCAATTTTTTCATGTTATAAAATTTAATTATTAATAATTGTCTTTAATTTCTTTTTGATTAGACTATTAATCTTCTGTTTCGTTTAAATCAACATCTGTTTCATTTTGGTTGATGGGTTGCTCAGCATCAACATCTACCGCGTCGGTAGAGCCTTCTTGCTGAAGATCTTCTTCATCAACTTTGTCAGAATCGACTTTGCACACCGACGAAATCATGTCGTGACGTTTCTCAAGATTAATGAGCTTAACTCCCTGAGTTGCACGTCCCATCACGCGCAGATTCTCAACGTTCAAACGAATGGTGATGCCCGACTTGTTGATAATAACAATGTCATTATCATCATTAACATCTTTAATGGCAATCAATTCGCCTGTCTTATCGGTCACATTGAGGGTCTTGACGCCCTTACCGCCACGGTTAGTTATGCGATAGTCTTCAAGAGCCGAGCGTTTGCCGTATCCGTTTTCTGATACCACAAGGATGTCGTTAGGTTTATTCTCGTCAACACAAATCATGCCAATGATTTCATCATCGGGTGTCAGTGCCATACCCTTAACACCGGTGGCATTGCGTCCCATCACGCGCACTGTGTTCTCAGAGAAGCGGATGGCTCTACCCTTCTTATCGGCAAGAATAATTTGTGAGTTGCCATTGGTCATCACAACGTCAATCACGCTGTCGCCTTCAAGAATATTGATGGCGATGATGCCTTTGGCACGAGGACGTGAATAGTCGGCAAGCGAAGTTTTCTTCACTGTACCCCTCTTGGTGCAGAACACAATGTTGTGCGACTTGTTATAGTCTGGGTCGCTAAACGATTCTACTCTGATGAATGCCGTAATCTTGTCATCAGGTTCTATGTTGAGCATGTTTTGAATGGCTCTACCCTTTGAATTACGTGCACCCTCGTGGATTTCAAACACACGCATCCAGTAGCAACGTCCCTTTTGAGTGAAGAAGAGCATATAATTATGCAAAGTGGCAGGATAGATGTGCTCAATGAAGTCATCATCACGAGTGTCGCTACCCTTCACGCCCACGCCGCCACGATTCTGTGCACGGAATTCGGCAAGCGGAGTACGTTTAATATATCCGTTATGAGAAATTGTGATAACAGCAGGCTCGTTGGCATACATATCCTCTACCGAGAAATCACTTTCATCAGGGCGGATGTCGGTCTTGCGCTCGTCGCCGTATTTGTCACGAATCTCTTCAAGCTCGCCAATAATCACTTTCTTACATTCTTCAGGGTCGGTGAGAATCAAGTTTAAGTGAGCAATGAGTTTTTGCAACTCTTCATATTCTTCACGAAGCTTGCCTTGTTCAAGATTGGTGAGCTGACGCAGACGCATTTGCACAATTGCGTTGGCTTGCTCTTCGTCAAGACCAAAGCGCTCGCACAGACGTGATTTTGCTTCGTCAATGTTTGCACTGGTCTTAATTATCTTTATTACCTCGTCAATATTGTCGGAAGCTATAATCAAACCTTGCACAATGTGTGCACGCGCCTCGGCTTTTTTAAGTTCAAACTTGGTGCGGCGAATCACCACATCGTGGCGGAATTGCAAGAAGTGATAAAGTATTTCTTTAAGATTCAGCGTTTTTGGTCGGCCATTTACAAGGGCAATGTTGTTTACGCTAAACGATGATTGCAACTCGGTCATCTTAAACAACTTGTTGAGCACAATCTGCGCATTTGAGTCGCGACGCACGTCAACAACGATGCGCATACCTTTACGGTCGCTCTCGTCGTTTACATTCGATATGCCATCAATACGTTTCTCGTTCACCAAATCAGCAATCTTCATGATAAGAAGACGCTTGTTTACATTATAAGGTATCTCGGTGATGATGATACGTTCATGTTCGCCTTCAACTTCTATCTCGGTTTTTGCACGCACCACAATGCGTCCACGTCCGGTTTCAAAAGCCTCTTTCACGCCCGAAAGACCGTAAATGATACCGCCTGTTGGGAAGTCAGGAGCCTTGATGTATTGCATTAGCTCAGGCACTGTGATGTCGGGGTTGTTCTCCATCGCAATGCAGGCATTGATTGACTCAGTGAGATTGTGAGGAGGCATATTTGTTGCCATACCAACGGCAATACCCGATGCTCCGTTAACCAACAGATTGGGGAAACGAGTAGGCATCACAGTAGGCTCAGGTATGGTGTTGTCAAAGTTCATTGTGAAATCAACCGTGTCAGCATCGATATCACGCATCATTTCCTCGCCCATTTTTGCGAGACGAGCCTCGGTGTAACGCATGGCAGCTGCGCCATCGCCGTCAACCGAACCAAAGTTTCCTTGGCCATCGACCAGGGTGTAACGCATTGCCCAATTTTGTGCCATGCGCACCATTGCGTAATAAACTGATGAGTCGCCGTGAGGGTGGAACTTACCAAGCACGTCACCCACAATACGAGCTGACTTCTTATATGGGGCTGTGGAGAAATTACCCAATTTCTCCATGCCATAGAGCACCCTGCGGTGCACCGGTTTAAAGCCGTCTCTAACATCAGGAAGCGCTCTCGACACTATCACCGACATTGAATAGTCAATGTAGGCCGAACGCATCTGATTCTCAATATTGATCTTCTGTATACGATCGTTATTCATCTTAAATTAATAATTGTTTTTTACTATCTTTCTTTGCCTGCATGAACACTGACTCAAACACAAGTCCACACATTTGCAAGTTATAATATTATTTTACAAAGATAGCAAAAAATGTTGATATATTTTTAGATTGATGTGTAATAAAAAACCTAATTTTGCACCTCTGTAGTATAATTGCTACATCATTTGAGATATGAAACAGCAAAACACATTAATATATCACATTTGTGCGCTTGCAACAGTGGCCGCATGGGGCGTTTCGTTTGTGTGTACGCGCGTCTTGCTCGACCACGGATTGACGCCTGTTGTCATCTATATTTACCGTTTCACATTGGCATATGTGGCAATGTTGATGCTAAGCAAGTTTAGGGTTAAGGCGTTGCCAATCGCCGACGAGCTGAAGGTGGCAGCATGCGGGCTTACGGGCGGAACGCTCTATTTTGTTGCTGAGAATACAGCACTCGCCCACACCCTGGTGTCGAACGTCGCATTTATTGTAAACATCACGCCGTTGCTCACCACATTACTCGTGGTTTTGTTTAGCAACAACGAACGATTCACACGGTCAATGCTGATAGGCTCGCTTGTGGCTTTGGCTGGCGTTTCGTTGCTTGTTTTTCAAGATGGAGTTTCATTTGGAGGCAGCATCACTGGTGCATTGTTGGCTTTTGCAGCTGCACTTAGTTGGGCGCTTTATTCATTGATATTTAAATTTTTACAAGGCAAATATTCAATCATTGATTTAACAAGGAAAGTTTTCTTTTATGGTGTTATATCGTCTTTGGCAGTTGCACTGATTCAGCGCAATAGTTTCAATGTTGACTTGCTGCTAAATAAAGCTGTTGCCGGCAATCTTCTGTTCTTGTCGTTGGTGTGTTCTCTTGCCGGATTTTGTGTGTGGAATATGCTTGTTAAGCAGATTGGCGCAATCAGAGCATCAAACTATTTATACATCTCTCCTATTGCCTCAGTTGCGTTTTCTGTACTTCTTTTGGGTGAGCATCCAAATATGATTGGCATAGTGGGATGTTGCCTCACTTTGGGTGGAGTGATAATTGCAGAAAAAGTGAAATAAAAAGGCAAAGATGCAATTGGCTAATGAAAACGCCAAATTACACCTTTGCACTAATATTTTATATGCGGCATGGTTTCAAAAAGAACTTTTGACCTTTGCCGCTACTAAGCTAAAAGCTTAGATGATTAGAACATCTTTTCAGGATATTCACCCTTGGCATGTAACTCTGCAAATTTGTCAACCACACCTTGACGGTCAGCTGCATAAGTCACGCCAAACCACTTTGAGTCAGTGTCAAGCACTTTCACCTTGGCAATGCCCTTGGTCACAAGTTCGTTGACTACCAAAGGAATAAAGAATTCCGACTTTGGTTTTTCAATGTTTTCTTTGAGGAAGTCAACAAAATATTTCTCGCTGAACTCAAAATAATCGGGGGTGAAGCCCCACAGATTCATTGAAACCGGAGTGTTGGGGTCAAGTATTTGCACCTGGCCATTCTCGTCGGTGAAAGAGATTTCATGCTTTTCGTTGTAGGCAATAGCAGTTCTTTCAACCACAGTGGTAAGGTAACCATCGGTGTTTTCACACACGCCACGAGCCACAGAGCCGCTTTCTGACATGGTGTTGCCAACACGGAATCCAACCATACAATAGTCGCCCTTTTCAGTCTTTGGCTTAGAAAGCTCTTCAGCAATCACCTCAAACGAGTTGCGGCCATAGAAGTCGTCGGCATTGATTACAGCAAACGGTTCCTTAATCACGTCTTTGCCCATAAGCACAGCGTGGTTAGTACCCCAAGGTTTAGTGCGACCTTCTGGGCAAACAAAGCCTTCAGGAAGATTGTCTAAAGCCTGGAACACCACTTCCACTGGAATATGGTTTTCATATTTCGACAGAATTTTCACTCTGAAATCGTCCTCGAAATCTTTGCGGATAACAAAAACAATCTTGCCGAAACCACTACGAATGGCATCGTAGATTGAATAGTCCATGATTGTTTCTCCGTGAGGGCCCAGTCCATCGAGTTGTTTAAGACCTCCGTAACGGCTGCCCATGCCGGCAGCAAGAACAAATAAAGTTGGTTTCATTTTATTTGATATTGAATTTAAAAATTATTGTTTGCTTATATTCCTCGCCGGGCTTAAGTGTTTGGCTTGGGAAATTAGGCTTGTTAGGAGCGTCGGGCATGCCCTGGCACTCAATGGCAACACCGTCATAATCGTTATATGGACGACCGGACTTGCTGATTGGGCTTCCATCCAAATAGTTGCCGCCATAAACCTGTGCTGCTGGCTGTGTGGTGAACACTTGCATCTCTCTGCCGTTTTGTGGATGAGAGAGTGTTGCAACATGCTTCAGTTCACCTGCATGCCAATCGCTAACCACGAAACAATGGTCATAACCTTTGCCAATAATCAAAGGCTTATACTCCTCGTTCATGTCGCGGCCCAATGGTTTGGCAGTTGTAAAGTCCATTGGCGTGCCTGCCACCGGTGCAATCTCACCTGTTGGGATAAGTGTTTCATCGGTAGGCAAGAAATGGTCGCAGTTGAGCCACAAAATGTGATTGAGCACACTGCCCGAGTTTTCACCGCCAAGGTTGAAATAAGCGTGGTTGGTGAGGTTTATCACAGTGGTCTTGTCGGTGGTGGCATGGAAGTCAAGAATCAATTGATTGTCTTCTGTCCAAGTATATTGTACTTTGGCCTGCAAGTTGCCGGGATAGTTTTCTTCACCATCGGGGCTAAGGCGGCTAAACACCACCTTTTCATCAACCACCGCGCAATCCCAAATCTGATTCTGG
>JBJECY010000009.1:0-22187 GCA_051871515.1 Muribaculaceae bacterium
AAAAATCATCTCAGCGCCTAAATATTACGTCATTTTATGGGATTTTATAGTTTAATGCTATTCATGATTTTGCTATAAAAAAGTGAGTGTTACTGGTTTTTGATAAGTCAATATTAGGGTTCATCACCAACCTTGATTTTGTTTCAGATAGTCGGTGCCCATGAGGGTGATTTGGTTGCCGGGCTTTTGCATGAGTCCTTGTTTCTCAATCATGTTTGATGCCGAGAAGGTAATCACACCCTCAACCTTACCGTTGGTCACTTTCACGCCGTTTTGGTTTTCTTCAAGAATCTGAGCGGTGCCGCTAATGCCCTTAGAACGGAGCAAATCCCAGTAGCGCAGACCTTCAAAGGCAAATTCCAGGCGACGTTCTTCAATGATGTTGTCTTTGGTGAGCGAGCGGTGATGGGCGGTGTCGCCAAAGGCACGGTCACGCACCATGTTATAGAAGTTTTGTGCGCCGTCGCATCCCAGTTCGGCTGCCATGAGCAGCACGTCGGCATAGCGCATTAATATCATGTCCTGACCTTGGCTGTATTGGAAGCTGGCAGCCGAGTTCTCAATGGTCACGGCGTCGCTACCGTCGTAGTAGCATTGGCAGGTGTATTTCTTTGACACATAGCCGGTGTTCTCGCGCCAGTCGGTGACGTCGGCATAAGAGTCGAGGTCGGTGACACCTTCGCCCACCATATCAATGAATGAGGCACGGCGGCGAGTGTCGTCGCTGCTGAAGGCGAGGAACAGCTTAGGATTGGCCGATGCCACGCCCCAGCCTTTGCCGTAAGGTGGCATAGCCACGTTGCGCATTGACATCATGCACACTGTGCCGTTGTTGTTGGTGCTGATGGCGTTGCCGTTGCTGTTGCTGGCATCTTGGTCGGTGCTGGTGTCGAACTTCACGGCAAAGATTACTTCTTCGTTCGATTCGCCGGCATAGTTGTCGATGGTCCATGAATAAGAGTCGAGCGAGGCAGTGCGTGAGGCGGCAGGCCACAGGCGTGCAAAGTCGTCAACCAGAGCAAAACCGCTGTGGTTAATCACGTCGAGCAAAGCCGATTTCACCTCGGCTTCGCTAACGGCTTGCAGTTGAGCGTTGTAGAAGCCTGTGTAGAACAGATAAACGCGTGCAAGCAATGCCTTGGCAGCCCATTCCGAGATGAGGCCGTGGGAGTTGGCAGCCCAAGCGGTGGCTTCGTAAGAGCCAAAGCTGATGTTGTCGGCTGCATATTTAAGGTCGGCTGCAATCAGCTCGAATATTTCTGACGGTTCGGCTTGTGCCACCTTGTCAACGCTGGGCTCGGTGAGCAAAGGCACGCTACCAAAGAGGCGTACCAAGTCGAAGTAGCACAATGCGCGCAGCGCACGGGCCTGACCGATGGTGTTGTTGCGGCTTGCATCGTCGCGCCACTCGGTGGTTTCCTCGGCTTGCAGCAAGGTGTTGCAGCGGTTTATGGCATAATAATAGTGTTTCCAATAAGCCTCGAGCATGTTTTCAGATGCTGCCAGACCCTTGTCGAAGCGGTCGATGGCTTGGAAGCTGGTCTCGTCGCCGGTGCCACCGCCTGCAAAGCAGTTGTCCGACATGATTTCAGAAGCCAGTTGAAAGTTTGCGCCGCCGTATCCAAATGCTGTTTGATAGCCGTCGTAGCAGCCCAGAAGCATTTCTTCGGCTTGGCTGTTTGAAAGCACTCCTGAGGGAGTGAGCGAGCCTTTGGGTGTGACGTCGAGAAAATCGTCGCCGCATGATGCCAGGCTAAGCATCATGGCACTTGCCAAAGCAATGGTCTTATATATTGCTTTCATAATTGCTGATGAGATTTTTAGAATTTAACGTTAACACCAACCAGGAATGTGCGTGAGCGTGGATAAGAACCAAGGTCCATGCCCGATGCCCAAGAATAGAATCCGAAGCCCACTTCAGGGTCCATACCGTCATAGTGGGTAAAGGTGTAGAGGTTTTGCACTTGCACATAGAGGCGAGCTTGCGAGAGCCAGCGCTGACGCAGCAGCGAAGCAAAGTCATAGCCCACGGTGATGTTGCTTATGCGCAGATAGTCGCCGTCTTGCAGGAAGAGGTCGCTGAACTCGTAGTTGCCCGATGCCTTTGACGACATGCGTGGCACGGTGTTGCTGGTGCCTTCACCGGTCCAGCGTTGCAGTATGGCGGTGGTGTAGTTTGATTGCGAGCTGCTGTAGTTGCGATAGGCTTGCAGAATCTTGAAGTGTGCGGCACCGTTGCACAGCACTGAGAAGTCGAAGTGCTTATAGTCGAATCCCAAGTTGAAGCCAAAGGTGAATGTAGGCACGCCGTTGCCAAGGTCAACCTTGTCGCCCGACTCGTTGATTACGCCGTCGTGGTTCACGTCGATGTATTTCACGTCACCGGGTTTCACGTTTGATTGCAGCACACCGTTGCCGGCGGCAATCCAATTGTCAATCTCTTGCTGATTCTGGAAGATTCCGGCTGTCTTATAGCCCCAGAAGTAGCCCATAGTGTGGCCGTTCTCGGCACGGAACACTTCAACAGCATCGTCGCTCAAGATTTGTCCTTTACCGTGGATGATGCCATCTTCGGTTGGTATCTCGGTCACTTCGTTGTGGTTGATGGCTCCGTTGAAGCCCAAGTTGTAGTGGAAATCGTTGCCAATGCGGTCGTTCCATGTTACGTTAAACTCAAAACCTGAGTTTTTCACGTTACCGCCGTTGATGAGTGCGGTTTCAAAGCCTGTGGTGGCGTAGGTAGGGCTGCTCACCAGCCAGTCTTTGGTGGTTTTGATGTAATAGTCGAGGTTTAAGCCAAGGCGGCCGCGCAATATGCGTGCGTCAATACCCACGTTGGTTTGCTCACTGGTTTCCCAAGTGAGGTTTTCGTTGGCTGTGCGTTGCGGATAGCTGCCGTAGGCTGCATCTTGATTACCATAATTATAATAAGCGTTCGATGCCATAGTGGCGAGGTATTGGAACGAGTCGATGTTTTGGTTACCCACCTGACCCCAAGAAGCGCGCAGCTTCAAGAACTCGAGCCAAGGAGCTGCTTGGCGCATCCAATTCTCGTTTGAGATGGTCCAACCGGCAGAAACCGATGGGAACCAGCCAAAGCGGTGTCCGCGGGCAAACTTTGAGCTGCCGTCGGAACGCAGTGTGGCGTTAATCATGTAAGTCTCTTTCCAGTTCCAACCCAAGCGGCCAAAGTAGCTCACGGTGCGTGTTGGGTCGTTGCCAATGCCTGTGGCTTTGTCCTTGGTTGAGTTGGCGTTTGAGAGCCAAGCCATATACCAGTTGTCGTAGCCAGCGCGCAGGTCTTGGTTGGCTGCGCTCATCCATTCGCCGTCGTAGCGCGAAGTTTCCATACCCAAGAGGGCATTGAACTGATGTTCGCCAATCTCCCAGTTATAGGCTGCGGTGTTGGTCCACACCATGGTGAGGCCGTTGCTTGCCGACTGGCTGACTTGGTTATAGTTGTAGTTGTTTTGGATATCGAATCCGTATTTTGGAGCAAAGTAGCGATACGAGCCGTTGCTGTGCGAGATGCCAAACACGGTGCGCAGCGTGAGATTCTTGATTGGGTAAATCTCGGCAAACACGTTGGCATCAACGGTCCAGTCTTTGTTTTTGCTTTTGGGAGTGAGCAGGTTGCCCAAAGGGTTGCCGTCGTAGGTGTTCCAGTTTGAAAATTCCGACGAGAAATAGGGCGAGTCGAAGCGGTTTTTGCCGTAAATGGGATTGAGTGGCGATGAGCTGAGCGCATTGCGAATGGCTGAGCCGGTGTAGATGGCGTTGCCCGAGCCGTCGCTCAGGTCGTTCACGCCGCGTTTGTCGCGATAGATGAGGCTCATGTGTTCACCCACCTTCACCAGTCCGTCGAGCAGCTTGTGCTCTGAGTTGATGCGGAAGTTGTAGCGGTTCATGTCGTTGATGCCTTTGCCGCCCACCAGACCTTCTTGATAAATATAGCCCAAGCTCATGGCGTAGGTCGAGGTCTTGTTGCCGCCGGTGATGCTCAGGTTGTGGCTCTGAACCATGGCGTTTTTCACGGTCACTTGGTCAAACCAGTTGGTATCGACCGAGGTGCCGTCTTCGTTCCATGTGCTTGCCATTGAAGCCCAATCGTTGACGGCGTTGCCCATGTTCACGGCATACTCGTCCATGATTACCTTATATTGCTCGGCATTGAGCATTTGTGGCTTGCGGCTCACGTTTTGCCATCCCACATATCCATCGTAGCTCACCACGGTGCGACCCTCTTTGCCGCTCTTGGTGGTGATGAGCACCACGCCGTTGGCAGCCTGAGCACCGTAGATGGCGGCTGAGGCAGCATCTTTGAGCACGTCGATGCTCTCAATGTCGGCAGGATTGAGCGTTGAGATATCGCCGCCAATACCGTCGATGAGATAGAGTGGAGCGGCGTTGCCGGTGGTGCCAAGACCACGAATCGACACCTTCAATGATGCTCCGGGTTGACCCGAGGTGTTGGTGATGTTAACGCCCGGTGTTTGACCTTGCATGGCTTGCAGCGGGTTGGTGGTGTTGCGTTTCACCAAGTCGTCGCCTTTGAGCTGTGCGGTGGCTCCGGTCACCAGTTTCTTCTTTTGAACGCCGTAACCAATCACCACCACATCTTCAAGCGAAGTGGCGTTTTCTTTAAGTTTCACTAATAAAGGTGAATCACCTGAGATTTTCACTTTTTGCTCAACGTATCCAATAAAGGAGATGAGGAGGTTTTGACCGTCCTCGGCGTTGATGATGAAATTGCCGTCGAAGTCGGCAACGGTTCCCACGGATTGACCGTCAATCTTCACAGAAGCGCCAATAAGTGGCGAGCCATCGGTGGCCGAAACCACTGTTCCCTTCACTGTCTTAGCACTGAGGTCAGCACCATGGTGCATAGTCATAGCAGCCGATAGTATCATCACTATCATGGCTGTTCGTAATGCAATAGATTTGCCCATAGTTTTTGGTTTAGTTTAAATGTTAATTTTTTAGATGTTTAGTTTTATGGGTGCAAGTTTACTGAGAAAAAACGGTAGGCGAGCATTTTTTTGTTTCAGCTATGCGATATGTGTGTTTCGCTGGGGTGCACAAATGTTTCAAAAAAGGTGTACAGATGTTGCAAAACGCGCCCATAGTGTGCTGTGGGCGTGGTTGCTTGGCGGCTGTTTTGCGCGCTGTTAATGATGTTTTTTCTTGTAGTCAGAGGGCATTTAGCCATATAAATCGTTGAAGCAGCGTGCAAAATATCGGGTTGACGAGAAGCCCACTTTATAGGCAATTTCCTGCACGGTGAGTTGGCTGCGGGCAAGCAGTTGCTCGGCGTGGCGCAGCCTCACCAAGCGAATGAACTCTGACGGGGTGTTGCCGGTGACTGAGAGTATGCGGCGATAAAGGTTCACGCGCGACATTCCCAATGCGGTGCTCATCACTTCAACCGACAGGTTGGGGTCGTCGAGGTGCTGCTCAACGTATTGCGTGGCCCGGTTAACCAGTTTCTCGTCGGCCGAGGTGATTGACTGCACGCTGATGACGGGTTGCAGGTGTGCCGGCTTGGCGTCGGCAATGTGGCTTACTATGTTTTGCAGTCGCACTTTCAGAAGGTCAAGGTTAAAGGGCTTGGTGATGTAGTCGTCGGTACCACACTCGCGGCTGTGCATCTCATGCTCCTCTGAGAGCCGGGCGGTGAGCATCACCACCGGCACATGGGCTGTGCGAGGGTCGGCTTTGATGGCTCGGCACAGCTCGTTGCCGTCCATTTGCGGCATCATCACGTCAGTGAGCACAATGTGTGGCACTTGCTCCTTCATCATCTCAAGGGCTTCTTCGCCGTTGTGGGCCTGCATCACATGGTACTGCGAGGATAGCTCGCTTGCCATAAACTCAAGGAAGTCGGTGCTGTCGTCAACCAGCAGCAGTGTTTTGCCGTTTTGCGCATTTTCTTGAAGCGGAGAGGCGCTCTCGGCGTTTTCGGTGCTTGTGACAACTGGTTGAGGCGCTTCATCGGGCTCCTGAGCCGGACTTGTGGCGCTGTTGTGGCGCGCCGGAATCTTCACGGTGAACACCGAGCCGCCGCCGGGATTGTCGCTCACTTCCACGGTGCCGCCGTGCATCTGCGTGAAATCGTGCACAAGGTTAAGCCCAATGCCGCTGCCGCTTGCCGTGTTGGCTCCGCATTGATAAAAGCGGTTGAAGATGTGCGGCTTCTCGCTGTCGGGGATGCCGATGCCGTTGTCGGCAACGCGCAGGTGCAAAAACTCATCGTGCAGGCTCAGCTCAATGTCAATGCGCCCGCCTTGTGGTGTGAATTTTATGGCGTTTGAGAGCAGGTTGCTGAGTATTTTCTCCATCTTGGCTCGGTCAAAGTCGATGATGAGCGAAGGAATGGCTGAATAGAACGTGATGTGCAGGTTTTTGCTCGTGAGGTTGATGAAGTGGTTGCTCAGGTTGCGCAAAAAGTCAACAATGTCGCCGCTTGACAGTTGCAGGCGGTCGCCGTCTTTCATCAGTCGCCGCAAGTCGAGTATCTGGTTCACCATTTGCAGCAGCCGGTGGGCATTTTGGCTGATGAGCATGAGCCTCTGGCGTATTTCCTGATTGGTTTCTTTGTCGATGATGCTTTGCAGCGGGGTGATGATGAGCGAGAGCGGTGTGCGCAGCTCGTGGCTGATGTTGGTGAAGAACACCAGCTTCATCTCCTCAAGCTCTTGGGCTTTGCGCAGCTCCATCTGTTGCAGGCTGGCGTCGCGTTTTTGTCGGTAGAACCGATAGAAAACCCACAATGCGCCAAGCAGCAGTGCCAGATAGATGGCAAAGGCTGGCAGAGTGAGATAGAAAGGTGGCTGCATGGTGATGAACAGTGTGCTCACTTTCTTGCTGGGGTTGCCGTCGGTGTCAATCAGGCGCACTTCAAGGCGATAATCGCCGGGCGAGAGGTTGGTAAACGAGATGTTGGCTTGGTCCTCGGCTGTCATCATCCAACGGTCGCTAAGCCCAAGCAGCCTGTAAGCGAATCGGCACTCATGAGAGCGGCTGATGTTGCTCGAGGCAAGCTGTATTGTGAATGCGGTGATATCGTTGCCAAGGCTTATGTGGCGGTTATAGTTGATGGCGTTGTCAAGCAGCACGCGGTTGCCAATGGTGTCGCCCACGTTCACCGTTTGCCCGAATATCATCAGGTCGCTGAAGATGACGTTGTCAGAGAGCGGACTGTGGGGATTTGAGAAGGGGTCGATGATGCAGACGCCGCTGTTGTTGCCTGCCACAATCTTGCCGTCGTGACACAGCCAGATGGCGCGTTTGTTGAATAGGGCAGCTGCTCCGTCGGGATTTGAGAAGTAGGTGTTGATGAAGAAACGCCACGAGTTGCCGTCGCTTGTGAGCTTCAGGCGTTTAATCTGGTTAGAGGTGGTCACCCAGATGTTGCCAAGGCGGTCCTCGGTTACGGCGCAGATGCGGCACGGGCGGTCGTCTTGATTGATTTGCGGCGCATAAAGCTCATCGGTGGCAGGGTCATAGGCGTTAAGCCCCGATGAGGTGGCAAGCCAAATGAGCCCGCGGCTGTCACGGAAGATGTGGTTCACCGTGGGGCTTAGGAATTTTTTGCCGCTGCGAGTGCCGGTGAAGTTGGTCACCTTGCCGGTGTTGAGGTCGATGGTTGAGAAATATTGCGAGTGCCCCACGAGCAATGTCCCACCCGGAGCCACATAGAGGCTCGAGATGTAGTCGCTGGCAAGTCCGCCGTGTGCGCTGCTGTAAGTGGTGAATTGTTGGGTTTGAGGGTCGTAGATTTGCACGCCGCCGCCAAGTGTGCCAATCACCACGCGCCCGTCGGGCGTTTGGTTGAGTGCCCACACGTTGTCGTGCGCCAGTTGCCCAGCTGATTTGCGAAACACCTGCTTGTGATTGCCGTCGATGCACAGCAAACCGCCGCCATAGGTGCCAAACCACAGCGAGCCGTTGCGATGGCACATGCTGCTCACCACGGTGTTTGAACTAAGCCCTGACTGCTGTGCATCAATTGTGCTGTTTGTGCCCGAAGCCGGGTCGTGGGTGATGATGCCGGCATCGTTGGTGCCGCACCATAGTGTGCCGTAGTGGTCTTGGGTGATGGTGCAGATGTCGCCAAGTGTGATTTGCGAGTTTGCCTCGTTGGCCTCATGGAAATAGGCAAGTCCGGCTGAATATGTGCCCACCCAAAGGGTGTTGTTGCTGCCCACATAGAGGCAGGTGGGAGTGTTGTCGGGGAGCGAGTTGTAGATGGCCGGATTGTTGGTGTAGTGCTGCATCAGTTCGCCGTTGTGGTTTAGCTGCATCAGTCCGTTGTGGTCGGTTGCCACCCAGATGCGGTGCTTGTTATCCTCAACAATGTCTTTAACAATGAGTTTGCTCACGGTGGTCCATTGCTTGGTGAGATGGTCGTGGCGCATCAGCGAGCGTGAACCGTAAAGCCACATGTTGCCTTTTGAGTCGATGAAGGTGCTGTAAGGCAGATGCTCCTCGCCGCCTTGCTGCGGAATGTGCGTGTCAATCCATTTCACCTGTGCTGTGCTGCCATTGAGCGCAGCCACGGCTCCGTTGTCGTAGGTGACAATGCAGCATGTGCCGTCAAAGGTGAGGTGTGACACTCTTGCCTTGGGCAACTTGCTGTTTGCAAAGAATGTGGTGCCGCCGTTTTTGCCCACATGGTAGATTCCCTTGTCGTGTATCTCAACCCACGAGGCTCCGTCGGGGCTGAAAAATATGTGTCCCAACTTGCCGGTGATGCCACGTTGTTGCAGCCACGGTTGCAGGTCGGCGGTGAAAGTCTCGGTTAGCGGATTGAAGATGTAAAATCCCAGCGGAGTGTTTATCCACAGGTTGCCTTGGTGGTCTTGGCTGATGTTGTTCACGTCGTTGGCAGGCAGCGAACCCCGTGAACTGCTGCCGGAAGAAAACACTTTTATGCGATAGCCGTCGTAGCGGTTCAACCCCATAGATGTGCCAATCCACAAATAACCGCTTGAATCCTTGCAGATGCAGTTGACTTGTGTATCTGACAGACCTTGGTCGGTGGCAATGCGCCTGAACCATGATGGCGAGGCTGCTTCCATGCTCATGCAGCCAAATGCTGAGGTTGCAACAAATAGTACTACATGTTGTAATAAGGCGTGTATTGATTGTATGGTCATAATTCTCAGGTTTACTAATTGCAAATATAAGCAAAATATTTTGTAAATGTATGAGTTGTTGTTTGTATGTGAAAATTTACTTATATTTGCCTTTGCATTAAAGGCATCATTGCCGTAACCCCAAAATGATGATTCTTTTGAGAGAGTAATTAACCTTAAAAATAAACTATTAGCGGATGGACTTAATCCCCACATTATCGATTATGAAAATAAACATAAAACAATGTGCATTGGCAACGTTGCTTGTGGTTTCACAAGCTGTGATGCCTGGTGCAGTGGCGCAAAGTGTGCTGCTGCCGCAACCCACTCAGCCCGGCGAGGCTTGGGAGAAAGTGGATGTTAACAGCAAGCAGGGCGTGTATGAGATTGGCAACGAGCTGCTCACGGCACGCTTTGTGTGCAGCAACGGCAAGTTGCTCTTTGACGGATGTGAGGCGTTGCGTCTGCTGCCAACCAAGCAGCTTTTTGTGATTGAACTGCAAGACGGCAAGCGCTTTAGCTCGGCCGATATGCAACTCACTGGCGTGGGCACACGCCGCTTAGTGCCCGATGAGCGTGCGGCACGCGGTTCAAGCCGCCTTTTTGGACATGCCATTTGGGCAAATTTCACTCGCGGCGACATCACCGTGAAGTGGCAAGCCGTGTTGCGCGACGGGTCGCATTATTTGCGCACCGAGATGACCATTGAGAGCGCTGCCGACGTGGCTATGCGTGGCATCACTCCAATGACATATAACGTAAAGTGCGACGCAGCCGAGCAAATGCCTCAGGTTGTGGGAAACACTCGCGGTGCAGTGCTTGTCAATGACTTGTTTTTTGCCGGACTTGAAACCCCAATGGGAGTTAACAGTGCAGCAAAGAGCAAGAAACGTGGCGAAGCAACCATAACTGGCTATTGGCATCGCACCGATGTGCTCACGCCCGACGAACCGTGGCAGGTGAGTGCCGTGGTGGGTTTGATGGCTCAAAACCAGGCTCGCCGTTCGTTCCTCGCTTATAGCGAGCGTGAGCGTGCAGTGCCTTGGAGACCAATGCCGGTTTACATATCGTGGTATGAGCTAAACATCGACCGCAACAATGCCAAGCACCCCGAATATAAGGGCAATATGACTGATATTCAATGCCTTGATGTGGTTAATCACTGGTTCCGCAGCTTCTATCTGAAATATGGCTTGAAGCCAAAGGCATTTGTGTGGGACGACGGTTGGGACGAATACGGCACATGGCATTTCAACCCCAACTTCCCACAGCGATTTGACATTATTGATATGGCAGCGCGAGCTATGGGTTCGGGCATTGGCGCATGGCTGGGTCCGGTGGGCGGATATGGCGAGAGCGGCACCTATCGACGCAATTACTGGAAGAATAATGGCGGTATGCAGTTGAGCAATCGCGAGTATTATAAGTATTTTATTGACGCTTGCACCGACATGGTTCGCAGCTATGATTTCCGCTTCTTTAAGTTCGACGGCATTTCGGCACAGTCGAGCAGTGTAGGCCCTGATGAGGGCGATGTGGGATGCAACAATGCCGAGGCAATCATTCGCATTGAGAGTGCCGTGCGCCGTGCTCGCCCCGACATCTTCATCAACACCACCGTGGGCACATGGGCATCGCCATTCTGGTTCCGCTTCACCGATGCCGTTTGGCGTCAAGAGGCTGATTATAGCGAGATTGGCGTGGGCACCGACCGCGAACGCTGGATTACCTATCGCGACCGATTGGTGTATCAGAATTTTGTGCAACGTTCGCCTATTTGCCCCATCAACACGCTTATGACTCACGGCTTTATCTTGTCGAAGTGGGGCGCTGTGTCAAAAAATATGGACTACGATGGCATTGTGCGCGAGATGCGATGCGCCTTTGCTTGCGGTTCGGGCATGGTTGAGCTGTATTGCGACTATGAGCTGATGGACAGCATCCGTGACGATAAAGGGCGCGCCGGCGTGTTGTGGGCCGATTTGGCTGATTGCATCAAGTGGCAAGAACGATGCGCTGATGTGTTGCCCGATGTGCATTGGGTGGGCGGCAATCCGTGGAACGGCGAGACAACCGAGATTTACGGTTGGGCAGCATGGAACGGTAAGCGTTGCACCTTGGCATTGCGCAATGGCGACGTGAAACCGCGCACCATCACCATCACCCTGCGTGAAGCACTCGATGTGCCGCAATATGTCACTGGCAAGGTGAAGCTTTCAAGCTCGTTTAGCCGTCAAACCGCACCTGAAGGGTTGCCAGTGGGCAAGGAAGTTGACCTTGATGCTCGCCTCACCATCAACCTGGTGCCATCGAGCGTGTTTGTGGCTGAGGGCGTTTGCAAATGAAACAATGGCTGCGTTGAAAAGCCGATGAACAAGAAATTTTTCTGAAATAATAGTGAGAGGGGCGTGGTTAGTGCGCCCCTCTGTGTTATAAGCATTGTCCGTATCATCTAATAGCCTCTTTGAGGTTAATGGGAAATTAATAAGATATACCGATTATGAAACATAAGGTTTGCCGTAAGTCGCAGTCAGGGCGTTTGGCGTCGCTCGACGTGTTGCGAGGGTTCACGCTGTTTATGCTTGTTGGGCTGCAACCGGTGTTGGTGATGCTGCTCGCCACCATCAATAGCGACGCTTTCACGGGCGTGCTTGCGCAGCTCGACCACGAGGTGTGGCAGGGCTTGCGCGTGTGGGATATGGTGATGCCGCTTTTCTTGTTTATGAGCGGCACATCAATGCCTTTCTCGCTTGCAAAATATGTCGGTGGCAATGCCGGCAAAAAGGTGTGGCTGAAGATTGCGCGCAGAGTGCTGTTGCTGTGGTTGCTTGGCATGGTGGTGCAGGGCAATCTGCTTACATTCAACTGGGAGCAAATGATGTTTTACACCAACACACTTCAGGCAATAGCGGCAGGCTACCTGATAGCTGCCTGTGCAATACTTATGTTTGGCTTTAGGCCGATGCGCTTGGCGCTGTGCGTGGTGGCGTTGTTGGCAATGTATTGCGTGCCGATGCTTGTGGTGGGCGATTACACGCCCGAGGGCAATTTGGCAAATCTGATTGATGCTGCCGTGATGGGCAGCCACCGTGGCGACCCATCGTACACTTGGATACTGAGCAGTTTCACTTTTGGCGGCACGGTGTTGCTTGGCGCCATTGCCGGCTGCACGATGAAACAAAAAAGCAGCACTCCCGGAGCAGCCTTTAGGCTGTTGTGCACGGGTGTGCTGCTGATATTGTTAGCCTTGTTGATGAGCGGCGTTGAACCAATCATTAAGCGCATCTGGACCGGTTCGTTCACTTTGCTGTCGGGCGGAATATGCTATCTGCTTATGGCGGTGGCATATTGGCTCATTGACGTGCGCGGCGGTTGCCGTTGGCTGCTTTGGCTCAGAATCTACGGCATGAATTCAATTGCGGCTTATATGCTTGGCGAGGCGGTAAATTTTCGCTCGGTGGTTGATAGCGTGAGCTATGGTTTGCAGCCCTTGCTTGGCGAGTATTACACGGTGTGGCAGTGCTTTGGCAATTTTGCCATAGTGTTTGCCATCTTATATGCGCTTCACAAGGCGGGTGTTTATCTTAGGGTTTAACGCTCTGCGGCAGGCAGGGTTGAACCGATTTTATCAAACGGAATGTTGGCTGCTTCGGGCAAAACCTTCAAGATGGGTGCGTTGGGCACAAAACCTTTTAGGGGTTGCTCGGGGTCAACAAATCCGGGATTGTCAACGGTGGTCCAGTTGCCGCGCCATTCGCCCCACTTGGCGTTGCCGCGTATCACAGTGTCGATGTTATAGAACAGGTTGCCCTCAATGAGATTGCGTTTGGGCAACGCCGGGTTCTCATCCCAATAATTCACCAACTTAGGATAGGCTGTGCTGTAAGGCGGGTTCTTGAAATCAACGGCGTTGAGCCGGGTTTCATAGATGCCGTCTTTTGCAACCATGTTGGCAGCCCAGTTTTGCAGGCGGTTGTCAACGTGAATGGCTACCGGGCAATTCAGGAACAAGTTGCCGTGATAGTGGTGGTCAGTGCCGCCGCCAATGAGCACCGGCAGCGAACCTGCGCGGTGATAGATATTGCCATAGACCTCGCTGCCACAGGCACCGTCGTCGTGATAGGTGGCGGTAACGCGGTGACGCGGGCTCAGCTGGTGGAAATAGTTGTAGCGGATGATGTGACCTTGCTCAGAAGGGTCGCGACCGTAGTAGATGGCACCTTGGTCGTCAACCTCTTGGCACACGTTGGTGATGTCGCATAGCTCAATCACATGGTCATTGCCGTGGAACAGAATAGCCATGCTTGGAGCATTGAAGATGCTGCAAGAGCTTACGCGGTTGCCCACGCCGTCAATCCACACAGCCGGTCTATAAGATTTCTCAATGCGGTTGTATTGCGAGATGCGGCAGTTTTCCACATAGTTGTGCGACGGAGTGAGTGTCTTGCGGTCGCCGCCGCCAAGGCTCACGCCTCCGCCTCCAACATTATAGATGTAGCAGTTGCGCACGCCGTTGTTGGTGCCCGGGTTGCGATAGAACAGGGTGTTTTGATACACCGTTCCGCCCAAGTCGCCCACAAGGCGGCTATGTGCTTTGCCTCCATGTTCCATTGAATGGTGCAGAAGGTCTTGCTCCTCAGAGTCGGTTCCGCGACCCATGCTCACTGCCACGCTGCCCAGATTGCGCAAGGTGCAGCCGTCGAGAACCACGTTGTGGGTGTCCTCAATGTAAACGCCTATGCCGCGGCTGTTCTCAAAGGTGATGCCTTTCACGGTCACGTTTGAGCAATGCTCAATGGCAAGGATGGGGTCTTGCAGCACGGTGAGGCGCACATCGCGAGTGGTGCCTACCGGGGGTATGAAGTAAAACGCGCTTTGCTTAGGGTCAATCACAAATTCTCCTTCGCGGTCAAGCTCCTCAATGATGTTGGCGGCATACCAACGGCGAAAATCGGCACCGGTGAAGAATTGATAGGTTGTGAACATAGCGGCATGGATGGTGCTGTCGGCTGTAGAGACGGCTTTCACCGGGATGAGGTCGTCGGCATACCCATAGCCAAAATAGCCGCCAATCCACATGTTGCTGGTGTCTTTCCATCGTTTGGGGCGGTCGCCGTGGTAGTGGAACACCGGCAAGCGTCCGGCTTTCTTGTCGTCAACGCCGCCCGACACTTCAATTTTGCCTATCAGCGCCATCGAGTCGTTGGGCCAGCGGGCAATGGTGAGCGGCGAACCATCTACCATCAGCTCTGACCATGCAGGCATTGACTTGCGTCCGAATCCCGAAGGGCGGATGTTGGCAAGGCTGTCAACCAATCCGCGGCAGTCAGCAACCATCACTTGCGAGCGTGTTTCGGCGGGGATGCGTTCAAGCAACGCCTTGTTGGTGACGTGGCGCAATCGGCTTTTAGGCACCACCACGTCGCCGGTGATGCTCACTTGGTGGCCTTGGCGTGATGTGATGAGCAGGCTGCTCCATTGCGCTTGTGTCACCTCAATGGTGCGTGAGGTGCGATAGGTGCCTTGGCTAAGTTCAATCACCACATTGCCCTTGATGCCGGCAGCTTTGTTGATGGCTTTTTGCAAAGCATTGTTGCCCGGCTTCACGGTGATGGTGGTCTGGGCACCGGCGCTTATGGTTGCAAGCCCCGATGCCAAGAGCAATATTGCATTTATGAGGTTTCGCTTCATGATAAGTGATTATTTACCAACTGTTTGTGCTTCGCTAAGAACTTTAAACTCAACATTCACGGCAGGAGCTTTCTCTGACGAGAAATCGGCTGCGATGGTGATGTTGTTGTTGCCGCTGCTCCAGATGGCTGTTTCAGGCACCGGGAACGATTGTATGGTTTGCCAAGTGCCGTTGCACACGCGCACTGTCTTGCCGTCGCAGCAGATTTTGTTGCCGGCTTTCATCTCCATTGGTATGACGATGTCGGCAGCGCCTTCAACCTGTATCACCACGTTGCTGATGGTGGCATCGGCATCGTCGCCCTTCTCAATGTAGGCATAGAATTGCACTGGTTGCTCGTTGTAAGGGTTGTTGAAGGTGTAGCGGCTAAGCAATGGTTCGCCGGTTTGCACCGAGCGGAATTTGTGGCGGTTGTCGCCTTTGAGCAGCACTTGTTGCAGAGTCCATTGGGTGGGAGCAATGCGAGTGAGGTGGAACTCGTTGTTTGGGTTCTTCATTGCTTCACGTTGCTCGGCGTTCAGGTAGTTGCCTTTGCGCACTTGTTGCCAGCTGCGAATGGCTTCAAAGAGTTGGCTCTTGAATCCGTTGCGCTCAATGCTCTCGTCAACGCGCAGCAGATAGCCGGCATCGAATGCGGCGCTGCGTGCCTGAATCCACTCAATGTCCTCAGGGCGATAGGTTTGTTCAAGCTTAAACCAGCCAAGCATGCCGGGCATGAGGTTGCGTTCAAAGTAACGTTGGTTTTCAAGACGGTATCTCACTTGGCTTTGGCGCAGGTTGCTGTACCAAGGTTCACCCCAGTTCATAAAGGTGTAGATGTGCCAATAGAAGTTATAAACCGATGAGCCGCAGTTGATTACGCCCTTGTCGTTAAGTCCTTCGTACCAGCTTTTTGCAAATTCTGCCGAGCCAAGGCAGCCGTGACCGGTTGGCGAGCCGCCGTAGTATCCGTCGAAGTCCATAAGACCAATGCCGGTGGCGTTGCACACGCCCGAGAGGCGTTCGGCAAAGGTGTATTGGGTTTCGTAGTTGGGGAAGAATCCGCTGTAACAGTTGTTCACGAGCTTGTCAATGCGCTCGCCGGCGGCGTGAGCTGCCGGAGTGGTGCCAAACTGACCGCGTGTGCAGTCGAGCAAGCGATAAGGCGCTGTTTTGCTGATGGCACGGTATTGCACAATTTCGCCGCCAATCTTGGCAGAGTGTGTTTCGCCCAGATAGGTGAAGAACTCGGGCGACGAGATTTCAATTTCCTTATCGGTGGCGCTGACGGCTTTGGTGAGCTTGGCGCTGCCTGAGATGGCAAGACTGTCGCTTGCCTGTGGAGATACATAGGGGTCGTGGGTTGAGGTGAACATGGTGAGCGTGTGTACGCCAATCTTGATGCCGCGGGCACGAGCCTTGTCGGTGAACTGCTTGATTTCAGCAGCGCCGCCCGGGAATCGCTTGGTGTGCAGGTCAAAGTGCCCCCAGCTCTTGAAGATGTCGCCAATGTGAATGAGGTTGAATTGGCAAGAGTCGGCATAGTTGAGCGCATTGTCGAGCGATGCGCCCTCATAGAGCATATAAGCTGGGTTAGAGCCGCGGCGAGTCTTAATCCATTCGCCGTCGAGCATTGGGTGAGGCAGACCCTCGTTCACCTCAATGTTGCCAATCACGTTGATGGCAGTGTTGTGAGGGGCGGCATAGAGAGCAATTGATGTGCCAATGAAGTCAACGGGCAGGGCAGTGATGTGCTGGCGGCGATCGTAGAGGTCAACGGTGCGTTCGTTGCGCCAGTCGCGTGAGAAGAACTGAATGTCGCTGCCATAGGGGCGCACTTCCACGGCGTTGCCGCGTTTCATGCGCACGCCCTCGGGCAGGTCGCCGGTGCGGTTCACGTCAATGTTTTCAACTTTTTCGCCAATGCGGTCTTTATAGTTCTCATCTACTTTCTCGCCTGGCAGAGGCATCACATAGAAACCGCCGTCGGCATCGTCGCCCAGATGAGGCACGCCTTCATAGGTCTTTGTTTCAAGAGGCATCACGCCCACGGCAAACTCACCGTCGCGAGCCACGCCCACGGTCTCGCCAAGATATTGCGAAATGGTGGTGGCATAAGGGCCCCAAGTCACAGCCTCAATGCCATCGCGGTTGGTCAACTCGGTGAGTTGCAGATAGATATAATCGTTTTTCACCTGACAATTAATCACAGCTTGCGAGCCGTTTTCCATTTTCAGAGTCCATTTGCCCGACTCGGCACGCAGCTGCACCGGCTTGATGTAGTTTTTGCCGTCGAAGAGCATAATCACAGGCGATGGGTGCTCTTTTGGAACGTAGTTTTTGCCGGTAGCAGGGTTGGCGATTTTGGTTATATATCCCTTTTTGTCGATTTTCCACTCGGCATAGCACGTTTTCAGGTCAACGGCCTGCATGCTGAGTGTACCTAACGCCGCAATGCACACGGCGATAACTGATTTAATGAGTTTTTGCGTCATAACTCTTGGCTTTGTTTATAAGTTTGTATTTCTAAAATAATGTGATATTGGTCAATCGGTTAGTTATTTCACCATCACTGTGAGTTTATGCTTGCTGCCCGGTGAGAGGCGAGGCTTCTCAACCCATTTGCTGTTGGCATAATGTCCTGTTACGGTGCCGTTTTCTGTGGTGTACAGCTTAAAGCGCACGTTCCAGTCGGCAGGGAATGCCGGCAGCACATAGGCGCGACCGTCGTAGCATTGCAGCACCATGTCTTGCAGCGTGAGCAGCAGGTTTGAGCCGTGGCATTGGTCGGGGGTCCAATCGAAGTTAGGGCCCCATATAACCGGGAACCGGTGGTTGCGGTGGGCATAATCGAGCTTAGCCACCACGTTGGCTTTGGCTTCCTCGGTGAGACCCAGGCGTGCAGCCTGCTGTCCGTTTTGAGTCCAACCGTTCATTTGGCGCAAAGCGCGGCGGTTATAGGTGTCGATGCCTTGTTGCAGATTCTTGGCGCCGATGTGGCACAGCGTGAATGGGAACACCACATATAGTTCGGGGTTCTCTTGGTTGGTGGCAGTGGGCTTGTAGGTTTGCGCAGCTGAATAGATGGTTTTGCCATCGACTTTGCGAGTGGGAATCTCGGGCAAGATGGCAAGCATCTGCTTCCACCATGCACGTTGTTGCGCTGTGGCGCAGTCCTGCGGCAGTTGCAGCAGTTTGCCAAGCAGATAGTGCAGACCAGCCACGTTTGGAAGGTCGTTTGTCACATCTTCCCAAAACATTTCAAGAGAGTGTGTTGGGGTGATGAGCAGCTTGCCGCGGTCGTCGCGAGGGAAAAATTCCCAATAGAACGTGAGGAACTCGTTGGCGGTGGGCACCAGTTCGTTGCGTGCAAAATCTTGGTCGAGGGTGTAGCAATAATAGTCGGCCATAATCGACGCTATTTCAAGGCCCGAGCTCCAATAGTATCTCACATAAGGGTTTTCAATCACTTCGGTTTTTTCGGGGTTCCAACCAAAGTCGCGGCAGTCGAATGTGCCATAGATGGTTGCCGTCTCAGGGCTTATGGCACCTTTGCTGTTCCACAGCACCTCGGCGTTGCGTTTCATCATCGGCAACACGCGCTCATAGTGGTTGATGAGCGTTTTCACCATGTCGAAGTCGCCGGTGGCGAGCAGCGGATGATAAACAAGGCGTGTGTTTTGCCACCAAAAGTCGGGTCCCCAAGCGCGATAGTCGGGGCTATGTGGCTTGTCGGCTTGTGTGTACACAGGGTCAACGGTGAAGATTGAGCCGTTGAACTTCACTGGATAGTTGCCGCGAGCGCCGCAGGCAGTCACCCAGCGTTGCAGAACATAGGCTTGTGTGAGGCGGAATCCTGTTTTTTGGTCAGGGGTCTCAATCTCAAGGTAGCTTTTCTGCCACAGGCTGTGCCAATAGTTGGCTGTGCGTTGAGCCGATTGAGCAGCTTCGGGGGCTTGGTTGAGTATTTTCTGTGCTTGGCTCAGCCATTCGCCTGCTGTGGCGGTCTGTGCGGTGTGAGCCACCACTTTGAGTTGAAATTGCTTGGCGGGAGCCTCGGTACACAGCATGGTGGGCGATGCCAAAGTGAAGTTGTCGCCGGCAATGCTGAATCCCATGGTGCGGTGCATGATGGGGTCGGTGAAGCGAGTCAAGTCGGGGTCGAGGCGCTGATGACGCATGGTGAATGGGAAGATGCTGTGCTCGTTGCGGTGGTACACGGTGAGGCGGTTGCCTTGCGATGCCACTTGGTCAGGATAGACCATTTGCAGCGAGTCGATGTCGCAGCCTTGCAGGTTGAAGTGCTGCTCGGTTTTGGGAATCATATACGTTTGGGTGCGCCATATTTCGGGGGTGACGGTGACGTGCACCGGGTGGGTCGATGAGCCTTCAACATACACCACTGGAGCTTCGCTGTCAATCCAGAAGTTGAGTTTTTGCTCTTTGTTGCCTTGGCTAATGGTCACGTTAATCATGCCGCGGTCAAGGTCGAGGTGCTGGGTGAACTTCACGTCGTTGCCTTTGAGAGCCGGGTGCATGGTGACTCTCACGCGCCCCAGTTTCAGGAGTTCGGAGTTCTCTGACCAAGAGTCGGTGCGCGACAGATAGAACAACAGGTTGCCGTTGTCCTCCATCCACATGTTAGCGCCCACTTCGCCGTTGCCAATGGGCATTGAGCCTGACGGATTGCCCGAAGGGGTGTCCCACGTCACGCAATAGCGGTCAACATAAGAGCCTTGCGCCCATGCTGTGAAAGCAAGGCACAAGGCAAATAACAAAACAATCTTCTTTTTTACCTTTACTATATTCATTATGTTTTGGGTTTATTGTTTTTATGGCCGGGGTGAGTGAGCTTAGTTACTCATTTGGCAAGGTTGGGCCACACCTTAATGCGGTTGCCAGAGTTTAGCTTCTCAAACGGACCCACCACAGGCGCATTGCCGCGCGAGTTGCCGTAATAGTCGGCGTTGATAATCAGGTTCTTGCCGTCGTAAGTGTCGAATGGATAACCGGTTAGCTTGGTCACGACCAAACGCTTGGTGTCAACAATGGTGCCGCGGAATTGGCTGAGCATGCTCAGTGAGGCGTCGGCGCTCAGATACACTTCGCCGTCGGCAGTTTCTTCCACTTTGATATCGGGATTATAATCCTCGGCCCATTCGCCTTTGCCTTTTTCAAGGCCTTTAGCTCCGTTGAGCATCAGGTTGTTCTCGGCACGCACGGGGCGAGTCGATTCGTTGAAGGCTGCCGTGCCGTATTTTGCCTTGGCATTGCTGCCGGCAACGATTATGTTGTTTATTAAGCGGTGGTCGCCTTGCTGTATTGTGCTGAAGCCTTTCACCTCGGTAGAGTGGGCGAGTTGATAAGGCGTGTAGCGGTTGTCGTTCACAGCCATAAATTCGCCTAACATAAGGTTATGCATGATTGCGCCGCCGTCGGTGTTTTGGGCAAATGCTTGGTGAGAGAGCATGATGTTGTTGTCGATAACGTATGGACCGTGCGACACTTCAATGAAGATGTCGTGGGCATTGTTGTCGTAGAACAAATTGCTTGATATGCGTGCACCTTGAGCCATCCAGTCGAGCCAGATGCCAAAGTTGCCACTGTTATGAATGCGGTTGTTGTGTATGTACACGTCGATGGCTCCGTGCAGCTTTATGCCTGCCATTTCGGCACCGCCAAACTGCTGTTTAACAAGGATATTATAAATATGATTGTTATAGATTTCGCAGAATGCGCCGCCCATGCTGCCCACAATGCCGGCTTGCTCGCAGTCGCTTATTATGTTGTTGCGCACAATGTGGCTGCCAACCATATCGCGGTTCCAACCGCGACGCAAGGTATTGAAAATCACTTCGATATAATGCAGCGCTCCGTCGAGGCGAGGGTCGTTGCACTCCAGATTATGGCCGCTGCTGCGTTCCTTACCCAGAGTGATGCCCACCGCACGCGAGTTCTTCACCACGTTATCTTCAATAATCCATCCCTTGCACCAGTGAGTTGACACCATGCCCACTTGCTCGGCTGTTGGCGCAGCCCATTGGGTGGCAGCCTGTGAGAAGTGGAAACCGCGGATGGTGATGTAATTTAAGCCTTGACGGGTGGGATAGAAGCACGTCGGGCGCACGTTCACCTCAATGGTGGCTTTGTTGGGGTTTGCACCGCCAAAGTTGGCGTAGATGGTTGTTGTTTCGGCATCAACCTCGGCCCACCAAGCCATAGTGGAGCCTTGCGGGTCGCGCTTGGTGCGAAGGGTGTCGGGGGAGAACACTTTGTCTTTTGAGAAAGCCTCGTAGAGCGACACATCGTTGATGTAAACGTCGGCGGTGTGGTGATATTTGTTGCTCCACAGCCAGTCGCCGTAGAGACGTTCGTTAAATGGGTTGTGCCCGGCAAAGAAACTGTTTGGCAGGGTCACGGTCCACACGCTCTTAGAGCCTTTTGCAAGCTTCCAACCGGTGACAATCTCCGAACCTTTCACCTCGGCTTTTTCGCCCGGAGCCACGCGGTAGAGGATACGTTTGGCTTCACTTTCGCCGCCGCTCAGAGGGTTAATCCATTCACGGTAAGTGCCGTTGTGCACGGTGATGGTGTCGCCGGGCAAAGCCACTTGCGCAGCGTGGTTGATGGTGCGGAAAGGGCTATCGGCTAAGCCCTTAGCGGCATCGTTGCCAGTGGGGGTAACATGATATTCAACGGCTCCCGCCATAAGCGAGCAGGCAGCCATAAGGGCTGTGAGGATATTTGCTTGTTTCATGATAGTTTTACATTAATATTTATTATCGCAAATTTAAGCATATCTGCCAAATAACTAATTGCATTATTTTATGAATGAGTATCAAAATCTTTCGGAAACCGCTCCTATGGCGGTGGTGTTTTGTTGGCTTTGCCCCATTAGATGAAACGGCATTAGTGTGTTGGCAACCTTTTATTTTAGCGAGGCGGTGATGTTTTTTGTGCTTGATGGGCTGTTGTGCGCATGATTTGCGTTATCTTTGCAAAAATACTAACCATAAAAACCTTTTATCATGGATGGACAGCAAGAGAGAGTAGTGTTTATTGATTACATCAGAGTGGTGGCGTGTTTCATGGTGATGCTTGTGCATGCCAGTGAGAGCTTCTATGCCGCCGATGCCTCGGGGCTTGCCGGCAATGTGTCGTTCCTTGCCAACGAGGCCAACCGCTTTTGGGTGGCGTTTTACGATGGTGGCGTTGGTCGCACTTGCGTGCCGCTTTTCATGGTGGTGTCGGCCTTTCTGCTTGTTCCGCTTAAGCCCGGAGTGACGATTTCTGCGTTCTATCGCCGTAGGTTCTTGCGAATCTTGCCGCCTTTTGTGGTGTTTATGCTGCTTTATAGTGTGCTGCCGCTGTTGTGGGGC
>JBJECY010000010.1:0-21431 GCA_051871515.1 Muribaculaceae bacterium
TGCAGATTCTTTTCGCTTCTGTATCATATTATGCACGCAGTTGCGGATTTGAGGAATAATTGTTTTAACGGCTGCAAATTTATATAAAAATTTTCCATAAATAAAAAATTGTAAGTTTAGTGGAGCGCCCTTTGAAAATGGTGTAGTGCGGTTATTAGCCCTTTTTTATTAAAGAATTTACGAAAATTGGTTTTTGTGGTTTGAAATTGTAAGTAGATTGGCGCTGATAGTGGCTATATATAAAAAATAAAATTTCAAGAAAAAATTTTTTCATTGCTAAGTAGAGCACAAAAAATGCGCCTCGGCGTTTGGGTGACACCGTGGCGCATTGTTATTTGTTGGAGAGAAATGGGAGAGAGGTGATGGCAACGTTGGGGAGAAAGGGGATGGCGCGATTACATTGTGTTAATCGCTATAATTGTTGATGTAGTCAACTATCCATTGTCCAACCTCTTTTGTACCGTATTTCTCGCCGCCCTCAACTTGAATTTCGGGTGTTCTTACGTTTGCATCGAGCGATGCATCAACGGCTTGGCGAATGAGTTGTCCCTCAGCTTTTAAGTTGAAGTGCTCAAAAAGCATTGCCACCGAGAGGATTTGAGCCAAAGGATTAGCAATGTTTTTGCCTTTGGCTTGTGGCCAAGAACCATGAATAGGCTCAAACACTGGGGTGCTTTCGCCTGTTGATGCTGATGGCAGAAGTCCCATGCTACCGCTGATGCATGAACCTTCATCGGTGAGGATGTCGCCGAAGGTGTTTTCGGTAACCATCACATCAAAGAATCGTGGCTCTTGTATCATGCGCATGGCGGCATTGTCAACATACATATAATCGGTGGTGACGTCGGGGTATTGTGGAGCCATTTCTTGAGCAATCTTTCTCCAAAGTCGGCTTGATGCCAACACGTTTGCCTTATCAACCACGGTGAGGTGGTTGCGACGCTTGCGGGCGTATTCAAATGCCACTTTCAGTATTCGTTCAATCTCAGGGCGGGTGTAGGCGTTGGTGTCGTAAGCACGGTCATCGTCCTGATACTTCTCGCCAAAGTACATGCCACCGGTGAGCTCACGGATGCACACAAAATCAGCATCCTCAACCAAGTCGGCGCGCAATGGCGATTTGTGAAGCAGACATTTGAAAGTCTGCACCGGGCGAATGTTGGCAAACAGACCTAATTGCTTGCGCATTGCCAGCAGACCTTGTTCGGGGCGAACTTTTGCCGATGGGTTGTTGTCGTATTTTGGGTCGCCAACGGCTGAAAACAGCACGGCGTCGGCTTCTTTGCAGATGTTGAAGGTCTCAGGAGGGAATGGGTCGCCCACCTTGTCGATGGCGTCGGCACCGCAAATGGCATATTTATATTCAACTGTGTGGCCAAAACGCTTGCACACTGCGCTCATCACGTTTACTCCTTGCTCTGATATCTCGGGACCAATGCCGTCGCCGGGAAGTACTGCGATATTGAATTTCATTGTTGGTAAGTTATTTTTGTGTTATTGTTTATTTCAAATAGTTTATTGTGGGTTACATATTCTCAATGATGTTGAGCATCTTCACTGTGGCTTGTATGGCTGCTTCAATTTGGTCGGCATCAAGTCCTCGCGTTTTAATGATGTGGTCGCCATATTTCCATGTGATGTTGGCTTGCACCAAGGCATCGGTTTTGCCGCCCGGCGGTATGTTCACCATGTAATTGGTGAGAGTGGGAAATTGGCGATTGAGGTTCTCGGTGTAGATGCGTTTCACTGCTTTCACAAATGCGTCATACTGTCCGTCGCCAACGGCAAATTGCTGATACTCAACATCGTTCACGGCAAGCTTTATGGTGGCTGACGGTCTCAACCCTTGTGAAAGACTCAGGGCATAATTCACAATACGCACTTTGTCGTGCACCAGGTCGTGTTTCAGCACATCAGAGATGATATATGGCAGGTCGTCGGCTGTCACAATCTCTTTTTTGTCGCCAAGCTCAATCACGCGTTGGGTCACTTTCTTTATGCTTTGTTCGTCGAGCTCAATGCCCAATGCTTCAAGGTTTTTGCGAATGTTGGCTTTGCCTGAGTTTTTACCCAGCGCATATTCGCGCACACGGCCAAAACGCTCGGGCAGTAAATCGTTGTAATAGAGGTTGTTCTTGTTGTCGCCGTCGGCATGCACACCGGCACATTGGGTGAATACGTTTTCGCCGATAATGGGCTTGTTGGGCGGCACAATCACACCCGAGAACGATTCCACAATGTGGCTCACTTTGTTTATTTTCTTCTCGTTGATGCCTGTGCTCATCTTCAGCATATCGTGCACCACGGTCACCACGCTCGAGAGAGGGGCGTTGCCGGCTCTCTCACCAAGTCCGTTGATGGTGCAGTGCAGTCCTTTCACTCCCACCAGCCCGGCAGCAAACGAGTTGCTTGTTGCCAAATCATAGTCGTTGTGGGCGTGGAAGTCAAAATGCAAGTCGGGGTAGCGAGCTACCATGCGTTTGCAGTATTCATACACTTGGTTAGGGTTCATGATGCCAAGTGTATCGGGCAGCATAAACCGTTTGATGGGCAATTGCTTTAGCTCATCAACCATATCGTAAACATATTGAGGCGACTTGATGATGCCGTTTGACCAGTCCTCAAGATAAATGTTCACCGATAGTCCTTGTTGGTGAGCCATCATCACGTTTTGCTTAATCTCGCTGAAGTGTTGAGCTGGCGTTTTGCCCAGTTGAAGCCTGCAATGCCTCTCGCTGCCTTTGGCAAGCAAGTTGATTGTTGATGCGCCCACGGTTTTTATCCAGTCGATAGAGAGGCCGTTGTCAATAAAGCCTAATATCTCAATCCTGTGGATATTGCCGGTGCGCTTTGCCCAATTACACACCTCTTTCACGGTGTCGAGCTCGCCTTGAGAGACTCTTGCCGATGCTATTTCAACTCGCGGCACGTGCAGCTCCTCAATAAGTAGCCGCACAATGGCAAGTTTCTCGGTTTTTGAGAAAGAGACTCCCGACGTTTGTTCGCCATCGCGTAGGGTGGTGTCAAGGATTTCTATTTGGTGCATATCAAACTTGTTGGTTGCGGGTTGATTCGTATTCCTCAATCTCTTTCTTTTTGCTTAAAAGAAAGTCAATGTCGTCATAGGCATTCATGAGGCAATATTTCTTGTAAGAATTGATGCTGAAATGCTCACTGTGTCCGGTGGAAATGTTGGTTACAGTTTGATTAGGCACGTCAACTTTCACTTGTGCTTGTGGATTGTTGGCGATGGTGCTGAAAAGTTCTTGCTGGAATTGTGGAGACACCACCACAGGCAACACAAAACAGTTGAGCAGATTGTTGCGGTGAATGTCGGCAAAGCTGCTTGATATCACCACTCTCACACCGTAGCCGGCAATTGCCCATGCGGCATGCTCACGGCTTGAACCTGAGCCCCAGTTTTCACCGCCCACCACAATCTCGTGCACGCCCGGGTGTGGTGCTTCGCAGTACTCGGGCTTATTCATCACAAAATCAGGGTTGGGCTGGTTGTTGGCATCAAATCTCAAATCATGCATAAAGGCGTCGCCAAAAAACTTTGGGTCGCGAGTGGTTGATGCCAGATAGCGAGCCGGAATGATGAGGTCGGTGTTGCAATTATCTATTTGAATAGGTATGCAAGTCGATTGTATGATATTGAATTTTTGTTTCATTGTGAATGTTTAAATTATGTTTCTGATAGGGGCTAACTTGTCAAAGAAGTTTTCTTGGGTCGGTAATCTTGCCTGTGATGGCGCTTGCTGCCACCACTAAAGGCGATGCCAGCACAGTGCGTGCGCCCGGACCTTGCCTGCCAACGAAGTTTCGGTTGCTGGTTGAGATTGACAATTTGCCTGCTGGAATCTTGTCGGGGTTCATTGCCAGGCATGCCGAGCAGCTTGGCAGTCGCAGTTCAAAACCTGCTTCTTCAAGCGTTTTGTCGATGCCCTCGTCAATGATTTGTTGCCTTACGAGCCATGAGCCTGGCACCAGCCATGCCACAACACCCGGGGCTTTTTTTTGACCTTTTACAATGCTTGCAAATGCTCTGAAGTCTTCAATGCGTCCGTTGGTGCAAGCTCCTAAGAAGCAGTAGTCAATTGGCTTGCCCTCGAGTTTTTCACCGGGCTTGAACTGCATATATTCAAGTTGCGAAATGAAATCTTGCTGTTGGTCGGCGGGGATTTCGCTTAATTGTGGCACACATTGGTCAATGGCAATGCCTGCACCAGGGTTAGTACCATAGGTGATGCGCGGTGCAATGTCCTCGGCACGATAGGTCACTTCTTTGTCGAATACGGCATCGTCGTCAGAGCGCAGCTTGCGCCACTCTTCAACGGCCTTGTCCCATTCAGTACCTTTGGGCGCATATTCTCGGCCTTTCAGATAGTTGAAAGTGGTTTCATCGGGGGCAATGATTCCCACACGGCTTCCCATTTCAATTGAGAGGTTAGAGAGGGTGAGTCGTCCCTCCATGCTCATATTGCGAATGGTGCTTCCGGCATATTCCACTGCATAGCCGGTTGCTCCCGAGGTGGTCATTTGTGACATTATGTAGAGGGCAACGTCTTTGGCTGTGACGCCCGGTTTCAGTTCGCCCTCAATATTGATGCGCATGGTTTTTGGCTTCATCTGCAAGATGCATTGGCTGGCGAGCACTTGGGCCACCTCGCTGGTGCCAATGCCCATGGCGATAGCGCCCACGGCACCGTGGGTCGATGTGTGACTGTCGCCGCATGCAATTGTGTAGCCTGGCAGAGAAAGAGCCTTCTCGGGACCCACAACGTGTATGATGCCATTATCTTTTGTGCCCATGGCAAAATGCTTGATTCCAAATTCTTGGCAGTTGCGAGCAAGGGTTTCCACTTGCCGTGCGCCTATGGGGTCGGTGATGGTTTCTTGTTGGTCGGATGGCGTATTATGGTCGGGCATTGCCACTTCGTTGCCCGGACGGAGCACTGTGATTCCTTTATCGCGCAGAGTGTCGAATGCTTGTGGCGATGTCACTTCGTGCAGGTAGAGGCGGTCAATATAGAGCTGCGTGGGGCCGTCTTCCACTTGTTGCACCACGTGCTTATCCCAGATTTTGTCAAATAATGTGTTCATAATTAGTGATTGATTATATGAATCGTGATTTTTTAGTGAACAAATTTGTTGATTGCATTGAGGAATGCTTCGGCTGAAGCGGTTACAATGTCGGTGTTGGCCGAGAAACCGTAGTAGCAAACGCCATCGTGTTCAACGGTCATGTGTACTTTACCCACATCGTCGCTGCCGCGTGTGATGGCTTGGATAAGGAACTCCTGAACTGTCATCTTGCGGTGTATGATTTGCTTAATGGCGTTGATTGCGGCATCAACAGGGCCGTTGCCCGATGCACATGCTTCAAAGTGTTCGCCGGCAATGCATAGACCAATGCTTGCAACCGGTTTTAGTCCAATACCGGCAGTCACTTGCAGGAAGTCAATCTTTATGCGAGCATCTTTGTCGATGTGTTTGCCTGCCAAGATGAGCAGGTCGTCATCGTTAATGTCTTTCTTGCGGTCGGCAAGTCGCAAAAATCCTTCGTATGCTTTGTCGAGTTGTTCTTTTGAGAGTTCTACGCCAAGCACATGCAGACGATGCTTGAGCGCGGCGCGACCGCTGCGTGCAGTGAGCACAATAGCGTTGTCGTCAATACCCACGTCTTTGGGGTCCATAATCTCATAGGTAGAGGCGTTTTTGAGCACTCCGTCTTGGTGAATACCGCTGCTATGAGCAAAAGCGTTGCGTCCCACAATAGCCTTATTGGGCTGCACAGGCATGTTCATGAGGCTGCTCACCATGCGGCTGATAGGGTAAATCTTGGTTGTGTTGATATTGGTGTCGATACCTAAGTCGGGGTGAGTTTTGAATGTCATCACTACCTCTTCAAGCGAGGTGTTTCCGGCGCGCTCGCCAATACCGTTGATGGTCACTTCCACTTGTCGAGCTCCGTTTATCACACCCTCAACGGTGTTTGCAGTAGCCATTCCCAGGTCGTTGTGGCAATGGGTACTCAATATGGCTTTGCCTGCGCTCAAACCATCGACGTGCTCCATAAGGTATTTTATTTTGTTGCCATATTCAAGTGGGATTCTGAAACCTGTGGTGTCGGGGATGTTTACCACAGTTGCACCGGCTTTCACCACTGCTTCAACCACTCGGGCAAGGTATTCATTGTCGGTTCGTCCGGCGTCTTCGGCATAAAACTCTACGTCTTCGACATATCGTTTGGCATATTTCACCGCAGCCACGGCACGCTCAATGATTTCTTCGCGTGTGCTGTTGAATTTATATTTTATGTGGCTGTCGCTGGTGCCGATGCCGGTGTGTATGCGTTTGCGCTTTGCATATTTCAATGCTTCGGCTGCCACATCGATGTCTCGTTCCACTGCTCTTGTAAGGGCACAGATGGTGGGCCATGTCACGGCTTTTGAGATTTCCACTACAGAATTGAAGTCGCCTGGACTTGAAATGGGGAATCCGGCTTCAATGATATCCACACCCAGTTGCTCAAGTTTTTTTGCAACTTCAATTTTCTCAACGGTGTTTAATTGGCATCCTGGCACTTGCTCACCGTCGCGAAGGGTGGTGTCGAAGATATATAATCTGTCGCTCATAACAATTTTGTTGGTTTATTTTGGTTTAATATCTATTGTTTGCAAAATAAAAAAGCCTTTCTCTTTGTGTGAAGGAGAAAGGCCGAGTTATATGTTGCTTAATAATTGCTTGTTGACGCAAATTGGCACTTGGGTGCTTAACAAATATTGTCACATCGCCTTTCTCACCATCTTAAACCATTTAGGTTTAGCGATAGCGCAATTAGCGATAGGGTAATATTAATGTTATTATTAAGCATAAAGTTATTTGCCATTGTTATTGCACCGCAAAAGTAATCATAATTTTTAATTTTGCAAAGCTGTTGGCAATAATTTTTAGCAATTTTGTGGAAGAATGTAGCAAATGCGGCGAAAAATGTTGCTTTTTATAAGTAAACGGTTCCATTTTTCTTGAGTTGTTAATTTCATGAGCGCAGCAGGAGTGGCGTGTGTATAATAGTCAGGGAAGATAGTGAGGGTGCTGTGAAGGGGTTGTAAAAAAACGTTGCCCAACGCTTTATTTCAATAGCATTGGGCAACGAATATCACTATAATAAAATAGTATTTGATGCTAAAATGTCAGTGTTTAATCATTCTCCTCCGAGATATGATTTCAGCAATCGGCTTTTTTGACCTTTGAGTCGTCTGATTGCTTTTTCTTTGATTTGGCGTACGCGTTCACGAGTCAAATCAAATTTTGCACCAATTTCTTCGAGAGTCATTTCTTGGCATCCAATGCCAAAGAACATCTTCAGGATGTCGCGTTCACGCTCATGCAACTGGTTGAGTGCGCGGTCAACTTCTTTAGAGAGTGACTCTTGGTTGAGCGATTGGTCGGCGCTTGGAGAGTCGTCGTTTTGCAAGACATCAAGAAGGCTGTTCTCTTCGCCGTCAACAAAAGGCGCATCAACAGAAATGTGTCGGCCGGAAACTTTCAGTGTGTCTGTGATTTTGTCCACTGGAATATCAAGCTCTTTGGCAAGTTCTTCGGAAGATGGACGACGTTCGTGTTCCTGCTCGAATTTCGACAATGCTTTACCTATCTTGTTGAGCGAGCCCACTTGATTGAGCGGAAGTCTTACGATGCGAGATTGTTCGGCCAAAGCTTGCAGAATCGACTGGCGAATCCACCAGACTGCGTAGGAGATGAATTTGAAACCGCGGGTCTCGTCGAACTTCTGGGCGGCTTTAATTAAGCCCAAATTGCCTTCGTTGATAAGGTCGGGCAAGCTCAGTCCTTGATTTTGATACTGCTTTGCCACCGAAACAACGAATCGTAGATTTGCCCTTGTGAGTTTGTCGAGTGCTCTTTGGTCACCTTGCCTGATTCTTTGTGCAAGTTCCACCTCTTCTTCCACGCTGATTAGCTCTTCACGTCCAATTTCTTGTAAGTACTTGTCAAGAGAAGCGCTCTCACGATTGGTGATTGATTTTGTAATCTTTAATTGTCTCATTTACTAATGGATATTTTAAGCACGCAAAGTTACAAATTATTTTTATTATTTTAAAATAAAAAGCAAGTTTTGTAGTGTTAAGGTGTGTTAATATTTATTCAAAAATTATCGCTGATTGTAGATTATCTCACTTGATAATCAGTACAAAAAACGTGCCATGCTCATGGTGTGACATAAATGTATTTGTACCATGACAAATTGCGGTATGCAGCCTCGTTGTTTGGGTCGCTTGAACTGCCAAGAATGTAGGTTGACAGACCTGAATAATTGGCGGGGTCAATAGTTAAACCAATAAACGACGGCGTGGCTGCTTTGTATTTTATGGCCTGGTTGTAGGCTTGTTGCAGACGTTCATATTGCTCGCTTGTTGCAATTTGCTTGTAGGTTTGCATGAAGTCAAATAAGAACCTGTTTTTTGAACTGTTGTAGTATTGCAAGGTTTGCCTGTCGATGTCTTTGTTTTTGGGGTCTATCTGTTTGCAGATTTGTGCCACTGCATCAAGCTTCTGACAATCAACAAGGCATATTGTTATTGAACGGTATTGTTCGTTTGACATGCTATTGTAGTAGTCATACATGTTGACGCATGCCTGTGTGAGATTGGGCGTTGACTCAAAGAAACATGGCAGGTTAAGGTCGTAGGGCATACCTTGCGACATGGTCTCGGTTGGTGAGCCAACAAAGTAGCGAGTGTCGTTGCGCAGCTC
Source organism: Muribaculaceae bacterium (assembly GCA_051871515.1). Lineage (GTDB taxonomy): Bacteria > Bacteroidota > Bacteroidia > Bacteroidales > Muribaculaceae > SFTJ01. The sequence continues at coordinate 8,782 of JBJECY010000010.1, forward strand.
GTAAGCTACCTCAATGGCTCCCAAATAACAGGCATCGGCCCAGATGAAGCTCATCATGCCGTCGGGGATGGCTTGTGAAAGCGAGTCGATGGGCATTGTGGCTCCGTTGTCGTCGCCAAAGCCGGTTTGAACAACGTCTTCAGCCATTTCGCCCGACTTTGTTAACGCCCATCCGTTGGAATGTGACCAGAGCACCATGGCATAGTCGGCTGCCGGAGCCATTTGCTTAACGTCGTTGAGCACTTGGCTCATGCGCTTGGTAGTGACTGATTGTCCTGGGGTGGAGTCGTAGGTTTTAAGTGTAACTTCTTCTATTGCATCTTTACCGCTGCGCTTCAGCTCATAAAGACGTGGCGTGCTGCTGTCTTTATTCACTTGGTATATGACCAACCGGCATTTGGTGCTGCCAATGGCATTAAGGGCGGTCTTCATCTCCTCAATATCTTCAAGGTCATAACCGTTGAGCGAGTTATTGGCTAATATATAGACCAGCACAGTGCGTTGTGCCGTTTGTGATTGTTGCTTAGGCTCATCGCTGCACGACCATAGGCCTATGAATATGGCCATAAGAAGCAGTGCTGAACTGAGTTTGTTTGCTATTTTCATAATATGATGCGATGCAAAAAGTGTGATATTTCTACAAATTTAGTAAAATAAGACTAAAAATCAGTTGCAATAAAGTAAATACAAATTACCTTTGCACATTATGAAAACAATTTTTTATATAATAATATTGTGTTTGGGTGGAATTTTATGCTCAAATAAGTGTGATGCTCAGTCGCTGTATCTCAATTATATTGACTCGGCCGACGTTTGCATTAAGGCGCATAATTGGCTAAAAGCTGAGCGTTATTTGCTGCTCGCACTTAAGCAAGAGCCAGCCAACAGTAACAACTCATTGATTATAAGCAACCTTGCCACTGTGCAACGATATCAGCGCAAATATGTGGAGGCGCTTAAGAACTACGATGTGGCTTTGTCGATGACTCCAAAAGCTGTGACGTTGCTTAAAAACCGTGCGTCGCTTTATCTTGAGATGGATAGCCTGAGCCGTGCCTATATGGATTTTGAGAAGGTGACGTTGCTCGACCGTGAAGACATTGAATCGCGTTACTATCATGGACTTATTGCATTGCGCAAGGGCCAACTTGATGTGGCGCAAGCCGACATCGACGACCTTGAACGAATTAACAAGTATTCGCCTTACACCATAGAAGCGCAAGGGACCCTTTATAAGACTCAGGGAAAATATGATGAAGCCATTGAACGATATTCGAGCCTGATAAAGATGCAGGCAGAACCATCGTATCAAACATTGATAAATAGGGCAGAATGTTATCTTGAAGTGAAGAACCTTAATAATGCCGAGGCCGACATTAAGAAGGCGGTGATGATGCAGCCAACCGAGCCATACATATATGTGCTTAGGGCAAGATTAAACAAATTGCGCTTTAACGAACGTGACAAAGAACGCGATTTGCAATTGGCTGAGAAATATGGCATTAGTAGGGAAATGGCGATTTTCTTTATGAAATAACTGGTTACTTATTTGCAATAAAATTTGTGGGGCTTGAAATTTTTCATTAATTTTGTATGGAATGATTAACATGGCCCTACATATTGACTATCTGCTTTCGGCACATGATTGCGTGATTGTGCCGGGGTGGGGTGCGTTTTTGGCGCAACGCGCCTGTGCGCTCTCGGTTGAAGATAGTGATGTGATTAGGTGCCCTCGCCGAGCTATTACTTTCAATTCGTCGGTCAACAGCAACGATGGCTTGCTTGTGAACTCATTGATTCGTAGAGAAGGTCTCAGTTACGATGCCGCCGTGAAAGAAGTGAATGACTATGTAACTGCTTTGTATAAGCAAGTGCAATATGAGGGTTCGGTGTCGATTGGCCGTTTGGGCATGTTTAAGAAGGTTGAAGAAGTTATTGTGTTTGAGCCATATTATCGTGCTGACGCTTTTGATAGCTACTTCGGATTGGTTGATTTAAAAATCAAAACATTGTCGCAGTTGCTCAACGACAAGATGCAGCAAGATGCGGCTGATGTTGCTGAAGATGAGCCAAGTGACAATTATGTACGCGAGGACAATGTGTTGTGGATTTATTCAAAACGAGTGATTCAGGTTGCAGCCTCGGTGATTTTGCTCATTGGCGCATGCGTGCTGTTGTCAACTCCATTGGTTTTTGAAGATTCGGTTGATTATGCTGGCATTAACACTGCCGTAGAAATCAAACAGAATGAACAGCCGATGCCATTGAATGAAGACGGAGTGCTTGCCATTAGATTGCCGCAGTGTGCCATGCAAGAACTCGTTGAAAGAAACCAAGATATTCCTGAGGCTAAGGCTGAGAACATCAGTGTTGAGCAACAATCTGAGCCACATGAAATTGAGTTTGAGATTCCTCATAATGCCCAAGGCAACTATTATTTGATTGTTGCGTCGCTCGATTCGCAAGAGCAAGCTCTTAAATTCATATCAAAACACAGTGGCGATTTAAGAATACTTGAACGCGACGGACGCTTCAGAGTATATGCTGCTCAAAGCAATTCGGTGAAAATTCTCAATAAAGCTAAGCGAGTATTGGCAAACCAATATCCCGATGCTTGGGTTCTCTAAAACCGTGTTTCATAGGGAACCACAATTTAGGCGAATATAATCTTGACTAATCTATCTACTATAATAAAAGTCATCCTTGCATATAATGCCAGGATGATTTTTTTTGATGTTTATGATTGGTGTTTTTTGAGAATTAGAGTCGTTGAAGAAACACAAGCATATTGTCAATATATAGAAAGCCATGCTCGGCACGTATGGTGCAAAGCATGGCTAAAATCAAATTTTATAATATGAAAATTGCGAGAGTTGTCAGTTCCTGAAAATCAATCCTTGCTCGTTGGCATCGATGACTATTGGAGCATTGCTTGTGACTTTTTGAGCTATGATGTCTTTCGACAGCTGGTTGAGCAACAAGCGTTGAATGGCTCGTTTCACCGGTCGGGCGCCAAATTCGGGGTCATAACCTTCGGCTGCAAGATAGTCGAGAGCATTGTCTGTCACAGTGAGTTCTATCTGATTACGTTTAAGCATTCTTGCCACATTGTTGATTTGCAGTTTCACAATCATGCGAATCTCACTTGCTGTGAGCGGAGTGAACATTATGGTCTCGTCAATGCGGTTCAGGAACTCAGGCCTAATGGTTTGTTTGAGCATCTCGAGCACCGCATTTTTAGTAGATTCAATCACCTGCTCGCGGTTAGCATCGTTAATGCTTGCCATATTTTCGCGAATGAGGTTAGAACCCATATTTGATGTCATAATGATTATGGTGTTTTTGAAATTCACCACTCGGCCTTTATTGTCAGTAAGCCGACCATCATCAAGCACTTGCAGAAGAATGTTGAACACGTCGGGGTTGGCTTTTTCTATTTCGTCGAACAAAACCACCGAATAAGGCTTGCGTCTTACTGCTTCGGTGAGCTGACCGCCTTCCTCGTATCCCACATAACCTGGAGGTGAACCAATGAGGCGAGTCACCGAGAACTTTTCTTGATATTCGCTCATGTCGATGCGAGTCATCATGTTCTCATCGTCAAACAGGTAGTCGGCAAGCGCCTTTGCCAATTCGGTTTTACCAACACCAGTTGTGCCCAAGAAAATGAATGACCCGATAGGGCGGCGAGGGTCGTTAAGCCCGGCTCGGCTTCTTCGCACAGCATCGGCTATAGCCTTGATGGCATCGTCCTGACCAATCACGCGTTTGTGAAGTTCATCTTCAAGGTGAAGCAACTTCTCTTTCTCGCTTTGCACCATTTTTGTTACGGGTATGCCGGTCCATCGCGAAACAATGTCGGCAATGTCTTCGGCATCCACTTCCTCTTTGATGAGAGCCTTATCGCCTTGCATCATCTGCAGACGCTGGTGCATAGCGTTATTTTCGTCTTCTTTGTTTTTTATTCTTGAATACCTTATCTCAGCCACACGAGCATAGTCGCCATCGCGTTCGGCACGTTCGGCTTCAAATTTCAGTTGCTCAATGTCAACTTTGTTTTGCTGTATGCGATTAATAAGGTCTTTTTCTGCTTTCCATTTAGCGCTGTACTCATGTTCCTCGTCGCGCAACTCGGCAATTTGTTTCTCAAGGTTTTGAACCTTTTCGTTATCACCTTCACGTTTAATGGCTTCGCGCTCAATCTCAAGTTGTGAGATTTTTCGTATAATCTCATCGAGTGCTTGTGGCACAGAATCAATTTCAAGTCTTAACTTTGAAGCTGCCTCGTCAATAAGGTCAATTGCTTTGTCGGGGAGAAAACGGTCGGTGATGTAGCGCTCAGAGAGCTGGACAGCTGCAATCACTGCCTCGTCGAGTATTTTCACCTTGTGATGATTTTCGTAGCGTTCTTTCAAGCCACGTAAAATGGCAATTGCGCTTTCCTCGTCAGGCTCGTTGACCATGACAATCTGGAAACGGCGTTCAAGAGCCTTGTCTTTCTCAAAATACTTCTGATATTCATCGAGCGTGGTTGCACCAATGCTTCGCAACTCGCCACGAGCCAAAGCAGGTTTGAGAATGTTGGCTGCATCCATTGCGCCTTCACCCTTTCCGGCACCAACCAAAGTGTGAATCTCGTCGATAAACAAGATAATGTCGCCGTCCGACTGAATAATCTCATTTACAATTGACTTCAAACGCTCTTCAAATTCACCTTTATATTTGGCTCCTGCCACCAAAGCACCCATGTCAAGCGAATAAACTTGCTTCATCTTGAGGTTTTCAGGCACGTCGCCACGCACAATGCGTTGTGCGAGACCTTCGGCAATGGCTGTTTTGCCGGTTCCTGGTTCACCAATGAGCATAGGGTTGTTCTTTGTGCGTCGGCTCAATATTTGCAACACACGACGTATCTCATCATCACGGCCAATCACCGGGTCGAGTTTGCCGCTACGGGCGCGTTCATTGAGGTTGATGGCATATTTGCTAAGTGCATTATATTGGTCCTCGGCTGTCTGTTGCGATGCCTTTTTGCCTTTACGCAGCTCCATAATGGCAGCTTTCAGGTCGGTTTCGGTGACACCGTTGTCTTTAAGGATTGTTGAAACCTCCGACTGCACTTTAAACAATGCATAGAGAATAATCTCAACGGTGACATATTGGTCGCCAAAACTCTGAGCCAGATTTTCAGCTTCTTGCATTACGTTGTTGGCTTTGCTCGAGAGATAAGGCTCGGCATTGCTCACTTTTGGCAGTGATGCGATTTCTTTGTCAAGTTGACGGTTGATTGACTCTTCCGACACTCCAATTTTTTGAAATATGAACTTGACTAAAGAATCACCTTGCAAAAATATTGCTTTGAGAATGGTAGCAGGCTCAATAGCTTGGTTGCCATTCCTACGGGTAATGTCAACTGCCTTTTGCACTACCTCCTGTGATTTAATTGTGTAATTATTAAAGTTCATATATTTAATGTTTTTAATTTGTTTTGTTCCTTAATCCACATTTTATTCTTGTACTAAATTGTTCCGTTATTACACCTTTTTAATTGGCAATTGTTGTGCCAAATGCCAGTGGAGCATTTTTAATGTGTTGTAAATCAGCGGCTAAACAATTTTGGTGGATACTGACAAAATTTCACTTTTTGTTGATTGCGTGCGCATTAATGGCATTTGACGTTTTTTTTGGCATTTTATGGGGTTTTGATAAACAGAAAAGCGGTTGCTTCATCCAAAAATGAAGCAACCGCTTTTTACATTATTAATATACAAAGATTTAATTCTTTGTATGGAGATTCTTTTGACTATAATTTAGTAAGGGTGATGATGAATGTTGCAATACCAATGAGTGTGCCAACTGAACTCATTGTAAGCGATAGCCCCGGTGGAACAGACCATGATGAGCGTTGCTTACTACCGTTTGGCTCAACGTAAATAACGTCATTTTGTTGCAAGTTGAAGTAGGGTGACATAACCAGATTTTTGTCATTGAGGTTCACGGTGTGTATTGTGCGTGTGCCATCAGGGGCTGTGCGTATGATACGCACCTTGTCACGAACACCGTGAATGGTGAGGTCACCAGCTCGGGCAATAGCCTCAAGTATGTTGAGATGTTCGTTAGGCACAGAGATAATGCCTGGGCTACCAACTTCACCAAGCATAGTCACTTGGAAATTGCGGAAGCGAACTTCAACGGCTGGCACTTCAGTGAGGTGCTTGGGATAAAGATGGTCAATAACGATTTGTTTAATCTCAGCTTTATTCTTTCCCAAGATATTTATTTGGCCAATAACCGGGAACTCAATGTTACCCTGATTGTCAACAAGATAATATTCAAGTGAGTTGCCATCAGATGAAGATGAAGCTGCTGATCCGAGTTCACTTAGATACGATGATTTGTTGTAAGGCTTCACTACTTCAGGGATGCGGCTTGAAACAGTGATTTGAATCATGTCGCCCGGAGAGGCTAATGGTTCGGCAGCAGGATTAGCCTTGTTCCATGCTGACTGGGGCAGTTTGTTGGCATCTCTCATATAGACAACGTTCTTTGAGTTTGAACAGCTACAAAGCACAATAGCCACACTAAATGCCGTTAGCAGATGATTGATAAATTTCATATTGATACGTAATTAAGATTTTGGACGCAAAATTAATAATAAATTTTGGACAATTCTTAATTATAATGAAAAAGTAAGCCATTATTTCTCAAATAAGCCGGAATGTGCTAATTTTGTTGGAAACTTCAGAAAAATTAAAATGGCAGACGTACAAGATATTCCCGTAGAGCATCATCCATTTGAGCCTTATATTCCCGATGGCGCTAAAATTATAATGCTTGGCACATTCCCTCCCAAACGCGACAGATGGTCGATGGAATTTTATTATCCTAATTGGATTAACGATATGTGGAGAATAATGGGCGAGATATTCTACAACAATCCGCAACACTTTGTTGATGGCGATAAAAAGCAGTTTTTGTTGCCTGAGATTAAGCAATTCCTCAATCAAACGGGCATAGCACTCTACGACACCGGCAGTAGTGTGCGCCGTTTGAAGGATAATGCGTCTGACAAGTTTCTTGAAATAGTCGATAAAGTTGATTTGGAAGGTATTCTGCGAGTTAATGCCACCATAAAAGCGGTAGTTACTACTGGAGAGAAGGCGGCAAGTGTGGTTGCTGAACTCACGGGTTCGCCATTACCTAAGATGGGCCAATATGTTGAAGTGGAGTTTTGCAACAGGGTAGTGCGTCATTATAGAATGCCGTCGTCATCGAGGGCCTACCCAATGAATTTAAAGGAAAAATCGCGCTTTTATGCAACTATGTTTGCCGGAAATGATATTCATTTGTAGAACTTTCGCTAACTTTGCAGTATGAAAAGAACTAATATTCAGATTGCGGCTGTTTTAGTGCTTTTGGCTGCAATAGTAATAGTGGCTGTGAAGTGTCTTTCAGGTGTGACGATGCAGGATGTTGTGATTTGGTATCGCGACAACCTTAATTATGGCACCATTACATTGCTTATGGCCATAGAAAGCTCGTTTATCCCATTCCCATCAGAGATTGTAATACCACCAGCAGCCTATTTCTCGGCTCATAATGGTGATTTAAACATATTCTTGATAGTGGCGTTTGCCACAATGGGAGCATTGGTTGGAGCAATCATCAATTATGTGTTGGCGCTGTTTATCGGTCGTCCTCTGATTCATGCTTTTGCCGAGAGCCGATTTGGGCACATCTGCATGCTATCGTCGCAAAAGGTAACGCGTGCCGAGGAATATTTTGATAAGCATGGGGCAATTTCAACATTCTTAGGTCGGTTGATTCCTGCCGTGCGTCAGCTTATTTCAATTCCTGCCGGACTGGCAAGGATGTCGCTATTGCCATTTGTGTTGTTTACAGCTTTAGGTGCTGGCATTTGGAATGCAGTGCTTGCAGGATTGGGCTATTGGCTCAGTTTGTTTGTGCCAGAACAAGAATTATTCTTGCAGATTGAGCATTATAATCGATACCTCACATGGGGTGGATATGCACTGGCTGCATTAATCGTGCTATATATTGTTTATCACATTTTAAAAACCAAGAAAAAGTAAAATAAAACAACAAGAAATATATGAGAGTCTCACCATCGTTGTTATCAGCCAATTTTGCGTGTCTTGAAAAAGACATTGACATGATAGATAAAAGCCAAGCTGAATATATTCATATCGATATTATGGACGGTGTGTTTGTGCCCAATATCACCTTTGCATTTCCGGTGATGAAGGCAATAAACAAGCTGAGTGATAAAATGCTCGATGTACACATGATGATTGTTAACCCACAGAACTATATCCAAGAGGTTAAGGATTGCGGCGGCGACATTATGACAGTGCACTATGAGGCATGTACTCATCTGCACCGTGTGTTGCAGCTGATTAAAGCAGCTGGTATGAAAGCTGGTGTTGCAATCAATCCTGCCACACCGGTGTGTATGTTATCAGAAATCATCAACGACGTTGACGTGGTGTGTGTGATGTCGGTTAATCCTGGCTTTGCAGCACAAAAGTTTATCCCTAATGCATTGAACAAGGTGCGAGAGCTAAGGGAGCTTATCACCGCAAAAGGTTCAAAGGCACTGATTGAAGTGGATGGCGGCATTAACGACGAAACTGGCAAGATGGTGGCTGAAGCTGGCGCTGACATTCTTGTGGCAGGTAACTATGTGTTTAGCGCTGACGACTGTCAGGAAGCTATTGCCAAATTGCATAATTTGGATTGAAAAGACAGATTTCTGTTGGGACTATGACAAATTTTTCACGTCAAAAAAAAGTAACGTAAAAATTGAATAATTGAAATAAGATTTGTACCTTTGTGCTCGGAATTTAAGAGAGCCTACTGAGGTACTTAAAAGGAAAGATGCCGGAGTGGCCGAACGGGGCGGTCTCGAAAACCGTTAACCGCTTACGCGGTTCCAGGGTTCGAATCCCTGTCTTTCCGCAATAGAGCTTGATAATCAAGCAATTATGTAAATGATGCCCAATTTTACACCCAGTTCAGGGTGCAAGATTGGGTATTTTTTATAAAAGATTTAGAAATCATAAGGTTTACTTCATTTATTAAATGGTAGTTATTTCATATTGCAAAAGAAAGAGCTTACTCTTAATCTTCCCGGTTTTCCTGTTGAGCATAAGCAAACGCGGAGCATAGTAATGGTTTTCCCATTGTTATGCTCCGCGTGAGTATTGAGTTGAAATGTGTATCAGAGTTGTTATGCCTCAAATTCAAGTATTGCGTCAAGCACTAAATTTAATGCTGGGGTAGCATCTTCTTTAGCTTCTTTTGCCAATGCAACTGCCTCTTGCTTAGATGCATATTTGCCTGTAGCAAGCAGGTTGAGTAATAGCCTGAATGACAAATATTGCAGAAGTGGCTCATGAGAATGTGCAAATTGAGCTACTATGTCAGTTGCAAAACTTAGTTTGCGTAGCAATTTATGGCACAAAACGTCGGCTTCCTCAGTATCAATTATTTGTTGACACCATTTGATAGAATCCTCTAAACTCATTTGCTCTTCAGGCATCAGCATTGGTGCAATGAGGCGTGCTTCTCGGCATTTAACATCGCTCCAAAGAGATTGTGCTAAATTCCCGTCTTTCTCATATTGGTTTGCAATGTCAATAATTTGAGCCAAATTAAGCCCAAATATGATGCTATGCTTGTTGTTGTTTTTGCGCAGCATATCGCTCAAAATGCCATTGCGATATGCAAAGAATTGTTTGCGCAGTTGTTGTTCAGTGGCTGTTGCCATGTGATATAAACCTTAGAAGGAAGTGAGTGGTGAATACTGTTTTGAGTAGCGCATCATTTGAGTCACATAGTCTTCGCTGTAGTCAACCTTCACGTCGGTAATTTGTCCGTTGGCATCTTTAATTGCTGTATATACAGGGTTCACAAAACCTTTGTATGGAGCAATGTTAAGGCTTTCATAGCGTTGCAGCACTTCCTGGTGAAGTTCGCGGTTTATTTTCACGCCATAGTCTTCAACAAGTTTTTTGCCGGCAGCATAGTCGCCTTCGCTTTTTATGCGTTGAATTTCGGCAAGCAGCTCGCCAAAGAGTGAACGAAGCTTTTCATAATCGTTGATGCGAATGTAAGTCTTGCCGTTACGTTTCACAAGTTCTATCACATTGTCGGCTTTGCCTTGTTGGTAGCACCATTCGCTAATGAGTTTGCGGTTACGCATGTGGGCCTCTTCTATATCTTTGCCAAGTTCAATGCGAGTGTTTTGTGTCATCAAACCGTTCATGATATACTTATAGTATTCGGCCTTATATGTGTCAGGGTCTTTGAAGATACCTAACTCAAGAAGCTTGTTGTCGGCCATATAATAGAGTGCAAAAAGGTCGGCACGAGTTTCTTCAAGTGTTGAACCGTGTTCAAGCAGAGCATTAGAATCTACTCCGGGCAATAGCTGGCCTGACCCATGGCCAAGACATTCATGAAGGTCGGTATGGAGTTTATCGGCAAGAGTGAGATATTTTGCCATGAGGTCACATTCGGCTTGTGAGTAGGCAAACTCGTCATTTAAACCGTTACCTGCTGCTACTTCGTCGTATGCATCGGTGATGTTCTCAATAGTTACTGATTTTGAACCGTGTGTAGCTCTAATCCAATCGGCGTTAGGCAGATTTATGCCAATAGGGGTGGCAGGATAGGCATCACCTGCCAATATAACAGCAGTGATAACCTTTGCCGACACGCCTTTAACTTCTTTTTTCTTGAAGCGTGAATCAACGGGAGAGTGGTCTTCAAACCATTGGGCATTGTCGCTGATGATGTGAGTGCGATGTGAGGCTTCTTGATTCTTAAAGTTGACGATAGATTCCCATGCACCGGTCATGCCCAATGGGTCATCGTAGTTCTCAATGAACCCATTGATGAAGTCAACTGTGCAATTGGTATCTTCAGCCCAAAGAATTGAGTATTCATCAAATTTGCGCAGGTCGCCGGTTGTGTAATAGTCAACCAATGCTGTGATATATTGTTTTTGCTTATCGCTTTCGGCATATTGTTTAGCCTTATTGAGGTTCTCAACAATTTTCTCAATAGCTGCGCTATAAAGTCCGCCCACCTTATAGACTTGTTCTGTAACTTTGCCGTTTTTCTTGATTACTCGGGCATTAAGTCCGTAAGAAATCGGGGTTGGGTCGTTGTTATCTTTGATACTATTGTAGTAGTCCTCAACTTCTTTTTGTGTTACACCCTCATAGAGATTATTGGCCGAGGTAAGAACCAAGTCCTGACCAGCAGCTTGGTTAACGCGTTTTGCCATAAATGCGTCGTCAAAAATCACTCGGGTGACATTTGAGATAAATTCGTTTGCCGATTCTCCTTTGTGCAGGGGCAGCTGCTTGGTTTTAAGAGCTTTTACTTGTGCAAGGAAAAAGTCTTTTGAAAATTCCGGCTTAAACTTGTCGGTTGAGTAGTGGTGATGTATGCCGTTGGCAAACCACACTTGCTTGAGGTATTTTTCAAAGGCAAGAAATTCTTTGCTTTGTTTGTCGCCTTGATAGTTGGTGTAGATGGTCTCAAGCAATTGACGTATCTGCAAGTTGTATTTGCCATGTTGGTCAAAGAGTATGTCGCGGCCATAGAGTGCGGCTTCAGTGAGATAATATACATATTTTTTTTGCTGAAGTGACAGTGCTTCAAATCCGGGCACTTGATACCTTAGCACTTGGATGTCAGCAAAACGGTCAACGTTGTAGTTGAAATCAGTTGTTTGTGCCATAGTGTTGATTGAAAAAGCAGCTGCAAGCAGCGCTGTTAAATATAACTTTTTCATTTACAAATATTTGGGAGTTTATTATGTATGTAAAAGCAATGTTCTGTGATTATTCAACATAGAGCACCAATCCTTTCAGGTATTCACCTTCAGGATGATAGATGTTGATAGGGTGGTCGGCAGGTTGGGTGAGTTGATGCAGGATTCTCACTTTACGCCCCGATTGAGCTGCTGCGCTGAACACAGCGAGCCTGAATTGCTCTTTTGACACGGCTTGCGAGCATGAGAACGTGAAGAGAATACCTCCTGCCTCAATTTTCTCAAATGCTTTGGCATTGAGCTTGCGATAACCAATCAAAGCATTTTTAAGCGCACTTTTGTGTTTTGCAAATGCCGGAGGGTCAAGAATAATAAGGTTATACTTTTGTTGCATCTCGTTGAGATACTTAAATGCATCTTCTGCAAAAGCTTCGTGACGTGTGTCGCCTGGGAAATTAAGCTCAACATTCTCGCGGGTGAGAGATATTGCTTTTGATGAGCTGTCAACCGAATGAACAAGGTTGGCTCCGCCCCTCATGGCATAGAACGAGAATCCGCCGGTGTAGCAAAACATGTTGAGTACGTTGCGCCCTTTTGCATATTTTTCAAGCAAACTGCGGTTTTCCCGTTGGTCAACAAAAAAGCCTGTCTTTTGCCCCTTTAGCCAATCAACGTGAAATTTCAATCCGTTCTCAACAGCAATGTTTGTATCAAATTCACCTATTATATAATAGTTCTCGGTTTCGCGCGTGATGTAGGAAAGCGTGGTTTCTGATTTATAATATACGTGTTTCACCAAGTTGTTGGGTAGGCGCACAAGGGCCTTTGCAATGGTCTCGCGAGC
>JBJECY010000011.1:0-21261 GCA_051871515.1 Muribaculaceae bacterium
CCTAATTGTTAATTTTTTTCGTGGACAGTAGTGTATTGCTATACGCCCCTACATGTAAACGGACATCGCACGCGGCGTGGCTGGTGTTTTCGGGCGTATTGCTATACGCCCGGAATCGGTATGCCGGGGTGTTTAATATATGTAATTTGGATTCCGTATGCCATGTGTAGGGGCGTATAGCAATACGCCCGGCGACCCGATAAATTGTGATGCAATGTTGTAGGGGCGTATCGCAATACGCCCGGCGACCGCAGCGTGGTGACCGATGCCGGATATTTGCGGCGTGGTTGGTGTTTCGGGCGTATTGCTATACGCCCCTACATGTGACCGGACATCGCACGTGGCGTGCTTGGTTTTTTGGGCGTATTGCTATACGCCCCTACAGGGAAACCGGCAATGCGGGTGGCATGGTTGGTGTTTCGGGCGTATTGCTATACGCCCCTACATGTGAACGGACAACGCACGCGGCGTGGTTGGTGTTCCGGGCGTGGTGACCGATGCCCAGAAATTTGTGGCGTGGTTGGTGTTTCGGGCGTATTGCTATACGCCCCTACATGTGACCGGACATCGCACGTGGCGTGCTTGGTTTTTTGGGCGTATTGCTATACGCCCCTACAGGGAAACCGGCAATGCGGGTGGCATGGTTGGTGTTTCGGGCGTATTGCTATACGCCCCTACATGTGAACGGACAACGCACGCGGCGTGGTTGGTGTTCCGGGCGTGGTGACCGATGCCCAGAAATTTGTGGCGTGGTTGGTGTTTCGGGCGTATAGCAATACGCCCCTACATGCGACCGAAACAATGCACGCGGCGTGGCTGGTGTTTTTGGGCGTATTGCTATACGCCCCTACATGCGACCGAAACAATGCACGTGGCGTGGTTGGTGTTTCGGGCGTATTGCTATACGCCCGGCGACCGCAGCGTGGTGACCGATGCCGTATATTCGCGGCGTGGCTGGTGTTTCGGGCGTATTGCGATACGCCCCTACATGGAAACCGACAACGCACGCGGCGTGGTTTGTGTTTTTGGGCGTATTGCTATACGCCCCTACATGGAAACGAACATCGTTGGTGGCGTGGCGTGTGTTTTCGGGCGTATTCGATACGCCCCTACATGGAAACCGGCTGTGCGGCGGCTTAGCTCTCAACGTCTTGTTGCTCGCTGTTTCTATTGCGATACTGCATTGGCGTCAAGCCGGTTGACTTTTTAAAGAGGGTGCAGAAATAGCTGTCAGAATCCATGCCGCACTCCAAAGCTATTTCAAGTATCGACTTATTGGTGTCGTCGAGCAACTGCTTGGCAAGACCAATCTTAATCTTCAAAATCAATTCGGTGGTGGTTTCGCCGGTCAGAGCCTTAATCTTGCGGTTGAGCTGTGCTCGCGACAGGCATAGGTCAGAGGCAAGCAGGTTATAGTCAACCTTGCCTTCCGACATCTGCTTCTTAACGGCATCAACCACTCTTGAGATAAACGGCTGATGAGATTGCTGAGCAACCGGTTCGTCGGCAGCTTTCTCGGCATCGCCCTGAAACGCCCCTGAGAATTTGCTTTGCAGCAAGCGGCGTTGCTCAAGCAGCTTCTCCACGCGCACATTCAGCTCGTCGGCGTGGAACGGCTTTTCGATATAAGCGTCGGCACCGGCTTCTAAGCCAAGCATGCGGTCCTCGTGCGAAGCTTTTGCCGTGACCATCACCACAGGAATGTGGTTGAGCAACTCCGACTCCTTGATGCGGCGGCACAGCTCAAAACCGTTCATCTCAGGCATCATCACGTCAGTGATAATGATGTCGGGCACAATCTCGTGGGCTATTTTCAAGCCATCGGCGCCATTCGACGCAAACACATAGTGATATTGCTGATTGAGCTGTCGCTTGGTGTAGCGAGCCACCTCAGGCGTATCTTCAATGATGAGCACGCGCGTCACATTATCGTCGGGCAACGTGTCGCCATCGCCATCTTCTGTTTCTGGCTCAACCATAGGAATTGACTTCTGGGTGTTTTCGGTTTTGAAATAGCCCGAGATGTCGAATTTCTGCACCTCGGCATCTTTTCGCGTTGCCGGCAGCGTGACCACAAACGTAGCCCCCTCGCCCAACACCGATTTCACTTCAATCTTGCCGCCCATCTTCTCAACAGCCCTTTTCACAACCGACAGACCAATACCCGAGCCTATTCTGCCCGATTCGTCACTCACCTGATAGAACGGTGCGAAGATGTTGTCAATCTGCTCGGGGCTGATGCCTATTCCGCTATCGCTCACAGTTATGCAGATGTTGCCGTTTTCTAATCGCGACTTGACGAGCACCTCGTCGCCGGGTTGAGAGAATTTTATGGCGTTTGAAACAAGATTAAACACAATCTTCTGCACATAGTCGGGGATGAAATCCATTTCAACCGACTTGTTGTGTGCCGTGCAAACCAGCTTCACCTTGCTGTCGGCGGCATAGCTCCTTAGCCCGTCGCACAACACGGCAATAAACTCAACAATGTCGCCATGTCGCCACTGCGACGACTTGGCAGCCACGGCATCCATCTTGGCAATGTCAAGAATCTGGTTAATCAGGTTGAGCAACCGGGTTTCGTGGCGCAGAATGTCAACCGCATTCCGGTAAGCCACACTATCGTGCGGCGACTTGTTGATAAGCTCCTGTGCAGCAGCCTGAATCACCGTGAGCGGAGTGCGAAATTCGTGGGTGATATTGGTGAAGAAGGTGGCACGCATCTTGTCGGTTTGGCTGATAATCTTGTTCTTTTGGCTGCGCAGACGGTTTATGTAAACCAAGAAAACAATCACTATACACGCAATGACCACAAAAATCGACAGTCCGATGATGAACATGCGGCGCTGAGCACGCTCATTCTGGAAGTCCTTTTGCATCTTCACAATCTCGCTCTTTTTGAGCTCGCGCTCATAATTGATGCGCGCGTTCTGCATCTGAGCCATGTTTTTCTCGTTGGTCACGCTATCGGCACACTCATGACTAAGAATGTAATACTGCAGCGCCTCGCTGGGGCGGCCCGATTTGTTGCTCACCATATACTTCAGGCGATAAACCTCGGCAATATGTTCAAGCGAATGAATCTCGGTGGCGGCTTTATTGGCTTTTTGCAGATAGTCGCACCCTGTTGCAAGGTCGCCTTTGGCAATATACACCCGCGCCAACGACAGGCACGATTCAAGCCAGTGCCACACGTCGTTGCCCTTCGAGGAGATTTCATAAGCCTGACCATACTCAATCACTGCGCTGTCGAGTTTGTTCGATTTCTCGTATAACCGCCCGAAATGGCCGTGGCAAAGGGCTATGCCGAGGTCTGAATTGGCTCGTCTGTTATACTCCATCGACATCTCGTAGTAACGCCGCGCCGAGTCGGTCTGCTCGTGGGTTTCAAATATCGAGCCCAGATTGGCATAGTTGATGGCTTGCCCCAAATCGCTACCCAGCTCATGCTCTCCTGCCAATGCTTGGCGCAGCACGCTGTCGGCCTTCTCATAGTTCTGAAGCGTCATGTGCAGATTGCCAATGCCGTTGAGCGACACTACCCTGTTTTTCCGGGCTGTGCTGCTGTCCTTGTCGCTGAAAGCATTGCAGAGGGTAAGCGCCTGATAATGATAGATGGCAGCCTCGTCAAGCACGCCCATGCGGCGATAGTTGGTGGCTATGCTGTTGAGGGCCTGAATAATTTGGATGGTATCTTTGGTGATAACGGCTTTTTCAAGCCCTTGTTTATGTATATCAATTGATTCTATGAAGCGGCATTTCTCACGGAAAATGCGGCCAAGCTCGCGGTAGCAAATTATCTCGCCATAGACATTTCCCGCATCAGAATACCTTGAAATGAGCACACGCAGCGAATCCTCGTTGGCGTTGGCCGACACCACGCTATCGGTCAGCGCACGCTCCTCGGCAGAATAATTGCCGTGAAACTCATCGTCGCACGACATAATGATACTCATAAAAAGGTACAATAATACGCAGCAACCACACAACCTGCTGCCTGTTCTCTCTCTATTTCTTCTTTCAGCTCTACTATTTTTTGGCATGCCCGAATTTTGTTGAATTATCTCTGTGATATATAATCTTAACTCCATCAGTTATCACCCTACCGGCAACCGCGCCTCCCTCTCGCTTTGGCTTTTTTTGACCCCTTTTTCATGAATCATCATCAACCATGCGGGGAGATGGGCAACCGTTAAAACCGGTTTGATAACGGCATAAATATGCTATTAAATTATAAAATTAGGAATATGCAAGAGTTTTGCACTTGTAAAAACCTTACAAATGCTTGTAAAAAGCTATCAGAGAGCCCCTGAGGCGTTCTGTACCTTTATTTAATAATGTGAAAATATATTATATATAGCGGCACGGCAACCCATTGCCGCACCCCCATTTAATGGCAGCGGAAAGACAAGATTAACTGGTGTGTGATGACAGTAATCAGCCGCGGTGATGCGCTTGTGCGTCTTGCAAAATCCACTCCGCCACACTATCGGCGGTGTTGGGCCCTATCACCACATCGGCAGCCTGTTTCACCTCGGGGAACGCATTGCTAACCGCAACGCTCACATCGGCAACGCTCATCATGGGCAAATCGTTGCGATTGTCGCCAAACACCACCACACGGTTGGCACCCACTTGCTCAGCCAGCACTTTGATGGCTGTGGCCTTGCTGGTGCCCTGAGAATAAACTTCAAGAATACCCATCTCGGGGTTGAAGATATCGTGATAGCACACCGGCGAACAAGGCACCTTGTCAACTATGGTGTCATACACCTGTTTGAGCAGGCTGTAACGGTCAATCGAAAAAATTATCATTGCCTCGTGCTGCCGGCATCCGTAGCCCTCGCCCAGCACAAAGCGCTTGTGAGGAGTGTGAGTACGCGGGTCAACAAACTCATGCTCGGGCACCGAGAGCTCGCTGCTGTGATAAGCCTCAATGATGCCGCCACAATGCCTGTAAACAAACGGCCTTGCACCATATTGCTCATAAACACTTACTATGGATTCAATCACTTCCTCGGGGATGGTGCGCACATTTTCATAATCATGCACTTGCTCGTTCCACATAGCAGCGCCAGCCATCACAATCATGGGCAAGCCCACATGCACCTGCTGCAAAAGAGGCACCACAGTGGCAGGCGTGCGCGCCGTGGCACAAGTGAAAAGCGCGCCATAGCAGTCGATGGCACGGTTGAGCATTGCAACACTCTGCTGCGACACCAGCGACGAGCTGTTGAGCAGCGTGCCGTCGAGGTCGCTCACATATAAAGTTACTGTTTCTTTCATAATTCTGCAAGCAAATATAGTGATTTCCCGTGCAATATCACCCAACAGACATAGCAATATGCAATTTTTATTGCAAAAAAAACCGAAAAAACAACTAATTTGCAGCCTAAATTTTCAAAAATGGACCGAAATGTTTGATAATTAGACGTAATGTTTGTACCTTTGCACCGATTTAACGACAAGATTTTGGCAAAGTTCACTACATTTCAGATTCCCCTGAGGGGCGCTAAACAAGGAACCGACCACTATGAGTTCCTGCTTGATGACGATTTTTTCCAAGACATGGAGAGCATCGACATTATGGGTGGCGCTGTGAAAGTGAGCCTTGACGTGCGGCGTGCCGAAGAGGCCAACTATTTCCACTTCAGCTGCCAGGGCGAAATATCAATAGCGTGTAACCGCTGCCTTGAGCCAATGCTGCACGAGGTGAACGCCCAATACAGCCTTGCCGTTAAGCCGGGCGAGGAATATGACGACAGCACCGACGGTGTGCTCATAGTCCCAGCCAACGAGGCCGAGCTGAATGTGGCTCAACTTGTCTATGACACGGTTGCACTCACAATACCCATCTATCACGTGCACCCCGAAGGACAATGCGACGAGCAAACATGGCAAAGCCTACAGGCGCACACGGCACATATACTCAACGGCGACGATGGCGACGGCGAGCAATATGGCACCTATGCCCACGATGATGAAGAAAGTGAAACAAACATCGACCCGCGTTGGGCGGAGTTGATGAAACTAAAAGATAAAGAAAACAATTTAAAAAACAAATAACAAGAAAATGGCACATCCTAAACGAAAACAATCAAAGACTCGCACAGCCAAGAGAAGAACTCACGACAAGGCTGTAGCACCCACTTTGGCAATTTGCCCAAACTGCGGCGCATGGCATGTATCTCACACAGTTTGTCCTGAATGTGGTTACTATAGAGGCCAAATCGCTATTGAAAAGAACACTGCAGTGTAATTTATCTGACTCGCATTGTTTGTTTAAGTTAATATAACAACATCGTTCTTTTTTTAATAGCGAAGATAAAAAACAGATATCCTAAATAATATACCGCATCATTGCCATATCATTTAGGATATATTTTTTCTTTTTACACCCCCAACACCTATCAACAGTATGCTGAATGCTAAAATAAGCGGTATAGCTTCATATATCCCTGACTATGTGCTCACCAACGACGAGCTCGCAACAATGGTCGATACCAACGACGAGTGGATTACCACCCGCGTGGGCATCAAGGAGCGCCGCATTTTGAAAGGCGAAGAACAAGGCAGCTCAGTGATGGGCACCAAAGCAATCAACAAGTTGCTTGCCCAAACAGGCGTTAAGCCCGAAGAAATTGACCTGCTGATTTGCGCCACCACCAACCCCGACTATCGTTTCCCATCAACCGCATCAATGATGATTGGCACCTGCGGACTCACCAATTGCTACGGATTTGACGTGCAAGCAGCATGCGCCGGTTTCATTGTCACTCTGCAACAAGCCGCAGCCTATGTGCGCAGCGGTATGTACAAGAAAGTGATTGTGTGCGCGGCCGAACAAATGTCGAGCATGACCAACTACAACGACCGCACCACCTGCCCGCTCTTTGGCGACGCTGCCGCTGCAGTGCTCGTTGAGCCAACTGAAGAAGAGGGCATTGGCATCATCGACGGTGTGTTCCACGTTGAGGCCGACCATGAGCACCTGGTGATGAAAGCCGGCGGCTCGGCTAAGCCAGCCTCACACCAAACCGTTGACGCTCAAGAACACTTTGTGTATCAAGAGGGTCGCGCCGTTTACAAGCACGCTGTTACTGACATGCTCACCTCAAGCCAAGACGTCATCAAGCGCAACAACCTCGACATCAAGGATGTGAAATACTTCATCCCTCATCAAGCCAACTTGCGCATCATCGAGGCTGTGGGACAACGCCTGGGCGTAACTGACGAGCAAGTGCTCGTGAACATACAGTATCGCGGCAACACCAGCGGTGCCTCTATTCCATTGTGCATGGACGAGAACAAAGACAAATTCAAGAAAGGCGACAAGATTCTGCTCACCGCATTCGGCGCAGGTTTCACCTGGGGCGCAATGTATCTGGTTTGGGCTTATTGATTCATGAGATAGCCGAGCGCGCTCACGCAGCACGCCGGCTAAGCCACTCTTGAACTTAACAATACTAAAAATGCATCATCACGCTTGAGTGGGCAAACACTCTTTCCTGCGAATGATGCGTTTTTTGTGCATAATCGCCACTCGCCCGGGCTTGCTAAGTGCACCCCACACAAGCGATGGCGCATCCCCCTCAACGAAACAACATTTTTTTTGAACAAGGAACATTTTTCTCACACCCCCCAAAACCCCAATCACACCCTTTAAGCCTATGGCACATAAAGCCGGATTTGTAAACATAGTGGGCAACCCCAACGTGGGCAAGTCAACACTCATGAACCTGCTGGTGGGCGAGCGCATGTCAATCATCACCGCCAAGGCGCAAACCACGCGCCACCGCATCACAGGCATCGTCAACACCCCTGACTATCAGATTGTGTTTGGCGACACCCCTGGCGTGCTCGACCCCAAATACAAACTCCAAGAGAGCATGCTCGACTTCTCGCTTGAAGCACTCATTGATGCCGACATTCTCATCTATGTGACCGACGTGATTGAGTCAGCCACCAAAAATCAGGCGTTTCTCGACAAGGTGGCACGAGAAAAAATCCCTGTGATTTTGGTAATCAACAAAATCGACCTGCTCAAAGGTCAAGACGACCTACTTGCGATTATCGACCGCTGGAAACAGCTGCTGCCCAACGCCGAAGTGTTCCCTACATCAGCCAAAGAAAACTTCAACGTTGACAACCTGCTCAAGCGCGTGGTGCAGCTGCTGCCCGACTCGCCGCCCTACTTTGGCAAAGACGCCCTCACCGATAAGCCGGCGCGTTTCTTTGTCACAGAAATCATTCGTGAGAAGATTCTGCTCAACTACGACAAAGAGGTGCCTTATGCCACACAAGTCTTAGTGGAGAAGTTCGACGAGAAAGACACCAGCATACACATCATGGCGGTAATCTACGTGGAGCGCGACAGCCAAAAAGGCATCATCATTGGTCAAGGCGGCAAAAAGCTGAAGCACCTTGGCATTGATGCTCGCAAAGACATTGCCACGTTCTTTGGAAAGAACATCTACCTGGAACTTTATGTGAAGGTTGAACGCGACTGGCGAAACCGCGAGAACAAGCTCCGCGAATTTGGCTACATAGACTGATACGCCCCCCTCTCACTGCATTGCAGCAGATGGGGCACAAGTGAGCAACACTTCCCAAGCATCACTTTGTGGGCAACAGACTGTGTGGATACTGAATATCAACACCTAAAAAAGAAAGGAAAACAACTCAATGGGAAAATTAGTGGCCATAGTGGGCCGCCCCAACGTGGGCAAATCAACACTCTTCAACCGTCTCACCGAGACACGCGCTGCCATCGTCAACGACACCTCTGGCACCACTCGCGACCGCCAATACGGCAAAGTGCTGTGGAACGGCGAGGAATTTTCAATTGTTGACACCGGCGGATGGGTGGTGAACAGCGACGACATCTTTGAAGAAGAAATCAATAAGCAAGTGGCACTCGCCATAGAGGAGGCCGACGTGATACTCTTCATGGTTGACATAAAAAACGGTGTCACCGACCTCGACGACCATGTGGCTGACATACTGCGCCGCAGCAACAAACCCGTGCTGCTGGTCACCAACAAAGCCGATAACAACGAGGGCGTATATGCCGCCGCCGAATTTTATTCGCTGGGTCTGGGCGACCCCATTTCAGTATCGGCCATCAACGGCTCAGGCACAGGCGACCTGCTCGACGAGGTGCTGCGCCTAATGCCCAACAACGCCAACGAGGAGCAAACCGAAGATATCCCACGCTTTGCCATTGTGGGCCGTCCTAACGCCGGAAAATCGTCAATCATCAACGCCTTTATTGGCGAGGAACGCAACATTGTGACACACATTGCCGGCACCACCCGCGATAGCATCTACACGCGCTTCAACAAGTTCGGCTTCGACTTCTATCTGGTTGACACCGCCGGCATACGCAAAAAAGCCAAAGTGAACGAGGACATTGAGTATTACTCAGTGATACGCAGCATACGCGCCATTGAAAACTCCGACGTGTGTGTGCTCATGATTGACGCCACCCGCGGCATCGAGGGTCAAGACGCCAACATCTTCTCGCTCATACAGAAAAACCGCAAAGGCCTGGTGGTGTGCGTCAACAAGTGGGACCTGGTTGAGAACAAAAGTCAAGAGGCTATTCGCACAATGGAAAACGCCATCCGTAGCCGCTTCGCTCCGTTCACCGACTTCCCCATCATCTTTGGCTCGGCACTCACCAAACAACGCATCTACAAAGTGCTTGAAACAGCCGTGCAAGTCTATAACAACCGCAAGCGCATGGTGCCCACCTCAAAGCTCAACAACGTGCTGCAAGAGGCCATAGCAGCCTATCCACCGCCATCAAACAAGGGCAAGTTTGTGAAAATCAAATACATCACAATGCTCAAAGAGGCGGCAGTGCCCACGTTTATCTTCTTCTGCAACCTCCCGCAATGGGTTAAAGACCCCTACAAGCGATACCTTGAAAACAAGATTCGCGAGAACTGGGAGTTTACAGGCACGCCAATCAACATTTTTATGCGCGAGAAGTAAACAACGCACATCTGCACAAAACATATCACGCACACGCATCCCTTTAACCAAGATGCATGTGCGTGTTTTTTGTTACATCACAAATTATCATTCTTTCCCTCGCTTGGCAAGCAGCAAATCAGGCAAAATCACCGCATACACAGCACCGCTCTCATCATCTTGAGGCCTCCACGCCACAATATGGCGCGATGGTCACAGTGCTTAGGTTTTTGCCTGGGGGTGGAGCGGTTTTATTTTTCCATTATCTCCTGCCAGACGGTGCGGGCCAGGGTGTTCTGAGTGTCGTCGCAGCCATATTCCCAATACATGGCGCCAAGCAGATTATGCTCGTTAGCAAAACGGCATTTTAGTTGCAGCGAACGAGCGTTATCGAAGGTGTAAACCACTTGTCCGTCGGCATCTTCCAGATATGGGAACTTGCCTTCGTCGTTCCACTTCTCAATCAGGTTGTTGTCGGCGGCAAACTGCTGCACCGATGTGCCGCGCGCAGGCCTCATTTTGCCTTTGCCATAAAACGGCATGCCCAGCACCAGACGGTCGGCAGGCACTCCGGCATCAAGGTGTGCTTGCATAGCCTTCTCGCTCGACATGTAGCCTGATTCGGTGGTAAACAATGCTGCATGATGGCGCGGAACCACCGCCATATCATAGGCCATCACATTTACAAAATCAACGTATTTGAGCACCTCTTCCATATCAACGTATCGCGCCGATGCCACTGAGGCAAAGGTGAGAAGGCGTTTTTTGCCCAACGCCTTGCGCAAGTCGCGCATCAGCAGAGTGAAGTTTTGGGTGTCCTGCGGGCTCGACGAGATGCCGGCGGCACTGCTTGTGGGATATTCCCAGTCAATGTCGATGCCATCGAGGCGATGCCGCTTCACTGCTTCAAGGCACGATTTCACAAACCGTCCCCTCAGTTGCTTGTCGGCAGCCATCTCGCTGAAGTTGCCACTTCCCCATCCGCCCACCGAGAGCATCACTTTAAGCTGTTTGTTTTGCCTTTTGAGCGCAACAATCTCATCGAGGCGCGAGGGATTGGAGATTTCAAGAGCATCAAAGGTTTTGCTCACGTGCCCAAAGGCATAGTTGATGTGGGTCATGAGGTGCGCATCGGGCATCACCTTGCTTCCTGCGGTGACATAAGCCACCACCACCTTGCCATCGGCGGCATAAGCACCTGTTGCCAAAGTGAGCAACATTGCAGCCAGCATGCCACGCAGCATTTGCTTGAATAAAGTTTTCATGATAATATCTTTTTAATATGATTTCTCAAAAAAAGCTTATAACCACCCGGCTTGCTTATACCATTCCACAGCCTCGTGCACTCCGGCAGCAAGGTCGTATTTCGGGTCAAAGCCAAAATCGCGTTGCGCCTCGCTGATATCAACCAGCCAGTTGCGTTGCTTCAAGATTCTGAACTTGTCGCTGTTGAGAGTGCTTGGTTTAAGCGTTAGCATGCCAATGAACTCACTCACCCGGCACACCGCCTTCACTGCCCACAACGGACAGCACACGGGCAGCACAAAGCGTTTTCCCAGCTCCTTAGCCACCAATTGGCGGAACTCTTGCTGAGTATAGCCCTGCGGATGGCTTATAAAATAGGCTTTGCGTGTTGCTCCGTGTTCAAGCGATTGCATCACAGCAACCGCAAGGTCTTTGACGTAGATGAACGTGAGCATCTGTTTCTTGAAGCCTACGCTGAAGTCAAAGCCCATCTTTATGCTCTTCATCATCATGAAATAATCGCGTTCATGAGGTCCATAGACGCCGGTGCAACGGAATATGGTGAAGGGGAAATCGCTTTTTGTGCGCAAATAGCTCTCGGCGTTAAATTTGCTCACGCCGTAATAGGTGTTGGGGCGCGGAATACTGGCGGCGGTGAACGGCTTATATCCCACCTCGTCGCCAATGCCCATCACACTGAGGCTGCTTATCATCAGGAACACCTCAGGCACGGCATCGGCAGCGCACAGCGCCTCAACCATCAGCTTCATATAGTCGCAGTTGATGAGGTTGAAGTGGGCATAGTTGGTGCACTTGGTAGCACCCAGGTTATGCACCACATATTGCCATTTGCCGTGTTGCGAGACGTGGTTGCTGATGGCAAGCGCCAACGCATCGGGGTCGGTAAAATCAAGCTCAATGAAGTGGATGCGAGGGTCTTGCAAAAACTGGCGCGAAGTGGTGGCGCGCACTGCAGCCCAAGTTTCGTAGCCGCGTTCAAGCGCCTCGGCAACCATATAGCCGCCTATGAAGCCGCCTGCTCCGGTGATAAGTATCTTCTTTGCCATATAAAGAGTGTATGTGTAAGTTTCAAATTAAAATATGCTGTTATCAATGAATGTAAATTTAGTGCTAATAATTGGGCTTTGCAATAGATGCCGCCACAAAATGCGCCCCGATGGCCTCATTACGCATGATTTTTTGTGTGCCATAACCACTCTGACAGTGAGCCACATTGCCCCCACAGGCATCTGTGGTTAACATTTTTTAACTTCGCCGCCATGCAAGATTTGCGCGGCAACCTCAATTAACTAAATGAAGGCGGTTGGACAAAAGCCGTCAATCAAAACAAACACTAAACATACTTTTTTAATAACCAAAACTAAAAATTTTTACAAAAAAAATGGAAATCAAAAAGATGAAAAAGGCACAAATGTTTGCCGCAGCACTGATGATGTGTTTCACTCTTAGCTTAGCCTCGTGCGACGACAACAACGAACCCAAAGGCGAAATCTTGACCGCAGAAACCATGTATGGCGCTTACACGGGCACCTTTACGGCTCAGACTGCCGTCACGCAGCTGAACGACGAAGCCGGCACCACCCTCAATGCCGAGGTGGCAAACGACACCATCTACTTCAGCAACTTCCCCATCAACGACATTGTGATGACCATTATGGGCGACGAGGCTGCCACCGATGCCATTGTTGAAGCCGTGGGCAACGTGAGCTATAAACTTGGCTACACCCCCACCGTGGTGGCATCAACACAAAGCATAGCCATGAACATAGCTCCCGAACCATTGGTGCTCAACATCAGCATCCCTGCCGACGACGAGCAAGTGCAGACCCTCACCGTCACCGTTGAGGTCTCTGCCTCAAGCAACGCAACCTACACTGCCACCGACGGCAAGATGCAATTTGCCATCAGCGTTGACAAGGTGCTGCTGGGCACTGGCGACCAACAAACCGAGTTGCCCAACTACAGCCCTCTCAACCTCAGCTTTGACATGAGCCAAAGCAAGGCCACCCAACTGCCGGCGTCGCTCTAATAGAGCAGCAACCTTTTACCCGAGACGGGGGCGTAAAAGAAACAATTAATCCGCAATGCAACCGTGATAATCGCGGCACGCCATTGCGGATTAGTTATTTATATCAAGACATAATTACTGCTGAGTCTGGTCGCCATAGAATATGGGTAACGGCGGAGCATCGATGGCATCGCTGGCGGTTGACACCGGTTCGGGCTCGTGAGCCAAGGTCTGGCGCATATATTTCATAAGTCCGCCAATTGGGGCGTTCCACACGCTCACCAAGGTGCCCTCGCAACCACGGTCGGGCATCATGCGGACCATTATCTTCATATACTGGTCGAACTTGCGTAATGCCTGATTGCAATATTGCTCAACCTGTGCCTTTGCCTCGGGGCTGTATGAACCGTCGCTCTGCTTGGGCACGTCGCGAATCTGCGCCGTGGCAGTGAACGCATCGAGATAAACAATGCTGCACAGCACGCGGTTGCCCACAAACGAGAGATAGCGGAGGGCTTCGCTGCCCTCAACGCAACTGCCAATCAGCTGTTCAAGCAACTCGCCGGCTTGCAGATAGGTGCTTCGCACATTAGCCACCTGCTCGCTGTTGACCCACACATAAGAGCCGCCCGAGCGCCATGCGCCCACCCAGCAAAAGCCAATGTTGCCCAGATACTTACGGGCGCGATAGTCGGCGCTGCCCAGCAAATCCATCGCCTTGCGATAGGTTGCCACATCGGTAATGCCAAGCCGCTGGGCATATTCGGCATAAAACTCGCCGGGGCTATATGGGCCTTGCAGCGTAGAGGTCATGGCATAACGCGCCGACGTGCGGTTCTCGGCAGTGCGCCAGTGGTTATAGAGCACCGAGCCAATCATCTCGCCCGGCAACAGCCGTTCAAGGTGATTCATGAGCCTGCCATTACCCTCAATGGAATTTTGATAGAGATACATCAAACCGTCGAACTCAATCCACGAGTAAAGCTCGGTGTGACGCATATCGTTGGCATCGTTAATGAGCGTAGCCACGGCATCGGCGGTGCCACCGCTGCCATGCGACGACATCAGGCAAATGGGCGTGCCGGGCAACGCCAAGCGCGCCAAGCGATAGGCGCCGCGAGTATAATCGGTGATGGTTGAATAGATGCCAAGTTTATATGCCACGTCGCTGCCGCCCTCGCTCTCAAGCGCCTTGATGGCCTCTGAGATGATGCCAATCTGCTCATAGAGCGCATTCAGGTCGCTCTGCTTGGGCTTGATGGGTGCCACCACCTCGCTGTTATGCGCAATCTCGGGCGAGAAATAGCGGCTAAGCGTTGCCTCAACCTGCTGCTGAGTGCATCCGGGGCCCCATCCGCCTGTTTCCTCGGTGATAAGCTCCAAAGCATTGATGCGCGGATAGGTGGCTATAATATCACGGGCAGTGGCAACAGCCTGTTGCACCGTGGTGACGCGCGGCTCAAACGACATCTGCACATAAAAGCCCAGGTCGCAGGCATAGTTCACAAGCTGCTGCATCCAGTCGATGGCAAAACGGCTGCGCTGTGCCTTATTGGTAAAGCACGCCTCAGCCTCAGGAATACAAAACACGCTGTCGTTGGCGGCAATCACGCCATTAAGCCACTTGTTGGTGCTCACCAAGTGGGTGTCGCCATAGAAGAAATGCCCGGCATAAGCAATGCTGTCGCCAAAATGCGTCTCATACCATTGTCCGGGATAGCTGTGCAACACAAGCTTGTTGAAGCGCATGCGGTGCAAGGCTCGCACATAGTCCTTGGCGTCAGTGATTGAATACGAGGAAATATCCATTGGGAAATTCACATGCTGGCGTATGCCGCGCCAGCGCACACGCGGCTTCACGGTGCGGCTCTTGAGCTGCCCAACCGGCTTCACCACCGCAGGCGACGTGATGCCTGTGAAATCAAAGGTGTAACCAAGGTCCTCAAGAAAAGTGTAACAGGCATGCGAGGCGCACATCTCGTCGCTGCCCACAAACGTCACGCGCTTGCCGGCAATATCGTATGCAAACGAGCCGTCAGCCATCTTACCATTGAGCTTAAACACAAATTTATAGTCATTGGCCCAGTCGCCCCGAGCAGCCAAATTGCGCAAATCGGCAATAGCCGAACCTACACTCTCGCCGGGCGTAAACCCGCTACATTTCACCTCTCGCAACGAGGCACTAACCTGCATCACGGCACACATTGTCATCAATGCCGCAAAAATTCTGATTATCTTCATCTTCCTTTACGAGTCTTTTAGTTTCTCTTGCAAATTTATCACCCCAAAGCCATTTAACGGTTACACTTAATAACGGTTTACTTGAATTTTCTTACTATCAATGTCTGCCACAGGCTGAAAATGAAAAAGGTGACGATATCAGAAATCGCCACCTTTACATCTTCATGATGTGTCCCATAATGTAAATTAAGACTAAGGTTACTTTTTGATTTATATGACCTAATTATGAATATCAATTTCCTACAACGTGCATCACTGCAAATCTTCAGACTAAACTATTAATTTTATTTATGCACTACAAAAGTAATACTTACTTTCTTTAATAAAAATAAAAATTCACACTTTAATAGTGAATTAATTAATTTTTACAATGCATTTAACAGAATTTGGTCACAAATAAATTTGCAACTATTGATTTTCAATCACTTACAAATGAAGTATTTTTTACAAATAGTAAAAATTTACTTTACACTATTATTCCACATCGCACGCCTCGTTGCATCTGCCTTATTAAGCCGAAGTAAAATCACTTCAACATCGTGCATGAGAGAGGTGTGTAAACGTGCAACCGCCCCCGGCAAGGGCGCGGCGGTAACCTTATTTGCCCTGCAAAGCACGTTCAACGGCAGCCACCACCATGCTGGGCTGAATACCCCTAAGGCAGAAATTATCGCGGAGATAACACGGCTTGTCGCCAAAGAGCGAACACGGACGGCATGCCATGTTGAGCTGCACCACATCGTCCTCGCTCTGCTGCCATCCCATGAATCCGCAATACGGATGAGTGGCACCCCACACGCTCACGCAGCGCAGGCGCACCATCGAGGCCAAGTGCATGTTCATATTGTCCATGGTGAGCATCACGTCGCAGTGGCTCAGCAAAGCCAACTCGGCAGGGAAGCCGTTGCGGCGCTCAGCAAGCGACACCGCATTGGGCATGAGGGCTACCCATTTGGCAAACTGGGCACGCTCGGCATCGCCCTGACCCAGCAAAAAGATTTTCACGCCTTGCCACTGAGAGATGGCAAGCAACACCTTTTGCATCAGTTCCATGGGATAAATCTTTCCGTCCCATTTGGCAAACGGAGCCACGGCAATCCATCGTTCGCCCGGTTGCTTGGGCGCGCTTATGCTTGAATAAAGCTCAGGCGAAGCCTTGGCATCGCCAAACACTGAGGTGAACGTGTTTTCAAACGGCATTCCCAGTCGGAAGAACACCTCGCGATAGCGCGCACGCGACGAGATGAGCGGCAGCATGCGCTTGTCGTGTCGCCGGGTGAGCGCACGTTTACCCTTGTTGCCCATGTGTATGCGCAACACCTTGCCCACGCCGCGAAGGCGCATGCACACGCACAGCCACCACGAGCGCAGGTCGCCCTGAAGGTCAATCATCACATCGGGGCTATATTTCTTAACAAGATATTCAGCTAAACGGTGCATTGAGCCCACGCCCTTATAAGCCACATGATGGTCTATGCCCTCAACACGCAGATTGACGGGGGCGTTGACAAAGATGGTCGATGCAACCTGTTGAGTCACCACCACAAACTCCGCGTCGGGATAAGCGGCGCACGCCGAATAGAGCACAGGAACAGTCATAGCCACATCGCCCAACAACGAGAATCGCGTTATCAGCACGCTGAGTCTGTTACAAGGTTTCTTATTGATTTCTTCTGACTGTGCCATTTTCTATTGCCTCCGCTTTTCAGTGAGATTAGTTTTTGTTTTCGTCATCATTGCCGGCTGCCCGTTTCTTTGACAGGCTCAGCGGCAACATTGACAGGGTGAATATTCTCTTATTGCTTTGCCTAACCGTTTGGTTTGTGCAATGCAAATCTATAACAAAACCTTTGAATTACCAAATATTAATTGCGGCAAACGCTCGGCGCGCGTCACAGCAGCGAGCCTTCGCCAACAAAGCGCAGCCGAGTGCCGTCGGCATCCACCTGCAAATGCACCTCGGCGCCTTCAATCAAGGGCATGTTCTCATCGACGTGTCCCACCGGGAAGTTGAACGCCACCGGATAGTCATACTCTGCCACCATGCGCTTCACCATGTCCTCCATGGTTTCACCGTTGCCATCGGGGCTTGTGTATTCGGTGAATCGGCCCACTATCAGACCTTTGAGTCGCGCCAGCACACCGCTTAGCTTCAGCTGATAGAGCATGCGTTCAATCTTATACACCGACTCGCCAATGTCCTCAATAAACAGCACATCGCCGCGGCTAAGCAGGTTGAAAGACGTGCCAATAAGCGCACAAAGCACTGCCATGTTGCCACCCACAAGGGTGCCCACAGCCTCGCCCGGGCGATTATAGGGATGAGCCGCCTCGTTATAGACCGGCATCCTGCCTTGCAGCACGTCAACAAGGCTTTGCGAGGGCTGATTATCTACGCCAAACAGCGCAAGATGCTTTGCCATTGATGCGTGCACGCTTGCCACGCCGCTAAGGCACATGGCAGCATGCAGTGCCGAGATGTCGCTGAAGCCAATCAGCCACTTGGCGTTGGCAGCAAGCCACTCAGGCTGCAACCGGTGCAGCAGATGCACCACGCCGTAGCCGCCACGGCTGCACAGCACAGCTTTCACTTGGCTATCGTCGATGGCATGTATGAAGTCGTGCAAGCGCTCTTGCTCAGTGCCTGAATAGGTGCCCACTTTGCCCAAGCAATGTTTGCCCACCACAGGCTCGTAGCCCAACGTGCGCAAGGCATCACATGCCCCGCTCACATATTGCGGCTTGATGGCGCTTGCCGGCGACACTATTGCCACCTTATCGCCCGGCTGCAACGGAGCCGGGAATATCACTTTCTTTCTCATTTGTTGTTGACTGTGTGATAATGTGTTACAAGCACTCGCTTAGGCGTTGACCTGCACGGTGATGCCGGCTGCGCGCATGCGCTCGGCAATGCTGTTAAGCTCCTCGGCACTCACCTTTTGCAGATGCTCCTCGGGCGTGGTACGGTCAATTGAATAAAGCATCACTTCGCGAGGGTTTATCTCAAGATAGGCAGCAATGAGCGCATCAACCTCATCGTCGGTGGTGTTGTCAATGGCATAGCCGTTGTGCTCGCCGCGCAGCATCATGGTTTGCACAATGCATTGACCCGAAAAAGCCTTCAGGTCCTCAATCACGCCCTCGGGCAGCACGTTTCCTGAAAGGGGCTGATTGATGTGCCGCATGGTTGATGCTATTGCCGAGTCGAGCTTCAAGATGTTGTTATCAACCATCTTAAGAGCCTCGGCAACGTTGGGTTTCCCAACCATAGTGCTATTTGAGAGCACCGACACTTTTGCTTGGGGATAATATTGGTTGCGCAGGTTTATCACATCATGCACAATCTGCTTGAACTCGGGGTGCAGAGTTGGCTCGCCGTTGCCCGAGAATGTTATCACATCGAGTTTCTCACCTTTTTGTTGCATCTCGGCAAGGCGTTTTTTGAGCTGACGCTTCACCTGCTCGCGCTTGGGCACTCCGATGGAGCCTTGTCCCTGAGCATTATAGCCAGCTTCGCAATATACGCAGTCAAACGAGCAAATCTTGCCATCGTTAGGCATAAGGTTCACGCCAAGCGACACCCCCAAACGGCGGCTATGTATTGGCCCAAACACTGTTTCGTGAAATAATACAGTGACCATAATAAAATGTTTCCCTTTCTATTTATGTAAATAAAACGACTGGTTGTTATCTTTATTCTCACTCGCTGAACAGCTTGATGTATTTCATTGCCACTTGCTGCGACGAGAACCGCTGCGACATGTCGTGATTGAGATATTCGCGCGACACGGCAGCCTTTTCCACCGCCCATTTTATGCCTTGCGCAAAGTCAATCACGTTTTCTGGTTCAGCCATATAGCCGGTTTCAAGGTGCGACACAATGTCCGACTGTCCGCCGCTATCAAAGGTCACAGCCACGCATCCGCTTGCCAAGCCCTCAATGAGCGTGCCCGGCAACGTCTCGTAGCGCGAGGTGCTGAGCACCACATCGCTGCCGGCATACAGGCGGCTCACACGGCTGCTGTGTGCCCAGCCAACGTAGGTATATGGTATGGCAAGCTGCTGCAAAAGGCGGCGGTTGCGTATGTCGCCATAGAGCAACAGGTGGCATTTGGCTGCCAAGTCGGGCATGCGCAGCGCAATGTGCTGCATCACCTTGATGAGTATGTCAAAGCCCTTCACCTCGTCGTCGAGCCGCGCAGCGCCCATGATGAGCACATGCTTGCTGGGGTCAATGCCCAGCGACGGGTCGGGACGACGTATGTAAGAGAATTGTTCAATAGGAAAAGCGTTGGGTATCACCGTCACATTGCAGTTGCACATGAGGCTACTGCTGCGGCAACGGCCGGCAAGCCAGTTGCTCACCGCCACAAAACGCAGGCGATTGCCGGCATAGAGCTGCGCCTTTTGGCGCTGCACGCGCGTTGAGAGGTCACGGTCGGCAGCCATCATGCCCAGCAGGCGGCAATTGTTGCACTCGCCCTCATAGCCACGGCAGTCGTAGGCGTGATGGCAGATGCCGGTGCAGTTCCACATGTCGTGCATTGTCCACACCACCTTCTTGCCCATCTTCAGCAGTTTCTCAACCGCTGCCAGCGACAAGGCTCCCTGATTAATCCAGTTGAGGTTTATCACGTCGGCCTCAACCACCCAAGGATGATTGCTTATGTCGGCACCCCATCGCGCCGTATCAACCACAAACAGGCGGCGTCGCGAAAAGCCGTTTTGCAAGAATATCTGCAAGCGCTCGGCAAGAAAGTTAAAACCGTCGCGCCACTTCTTGGCATAGCTTTCAACATATTCCTCGCTTGAGTGTGAAAGCACAAGCATGCGGGCATCATGTCCGGCACGTCGCAATGCATTCATGAGCCGATGCGACACCACTGCCGCACCTCCCTGCGTATGACTTTTGCACACTATCACTACCTTCATAATCTCTTCCTCTCTTTCTATTGAGAATAAGTGTCTCTGATTTTTTTAAAACTTAACTAAAAATTAAGGTTCCGTGCCCCGCTGGCTGGCGTTTTCACCACCCCCAGAGAAGCATCTCCAACTCTTTTTCACTCTCGCGCAATAGCGCTCGGCAGGGTGTGAGGGCAACGCCCCGTGAGCATCTTCTTGCACTCTCACTTGCGACCAAAATCGGCAGGAATCTCACCCCATTTATCGGTTTCCCACTTGATGATGCGGTTGCCGTAGGCGTTGTTTTGCAGCCATCTCTCGGCGCGCCTAATCACATCAAAGAGTTCTCGGTTGGCATCGGTTTCCTTGATTTTGGTTTTGCACTTCTTGTCGCGCACCCAGGCAATGGCTGTGCGACTGTCGCTATAGATGGCAGGCTTGTGAGGGTCGTTGTGATAGAGAGCCAGGGCATGCACAATGGCAAGAAACTCGCCAATGTTGTTGGTGGCAAGTGGGGCAAACTTCTTGTGGAAGATTTGCAATCCCGTGTGTATCTCCACGCCCTGATACTCCATGTGCCCGGGATTGCCGCTGCAAGCTGCGTCAACTGCCACGCTGCCGGGCAAAATCTCGGGGATGGCATCGTAGTTGACCACGCACTTGGGGCCTTGTGCCAATGCGCGGATGATGCCCATATCGTTATCAGCACCGCGGCGATAGGCCGTTATGGCATCTTCCAAGTCGTCATACGACTTATAGCGCGCTCCCGGATAGCCCTTCACGCGCAGTTCGCACTCCTCCCAGCTCTCACATATACCGGGCTCTGTGCCAACCCACACAACATACCACTTCTGCCTACTTGCCAT
>JBJECY010000012.1:0-20673 GCA_051871515.1 Muribaculaceae bacterium
TGGCACGCACGTCATACTGCGATATACCCATGCCTGCGTTCATATTGTGTCCGTGCTCAGGGCCAATCAGGTCAACGGCGCGCAGTTTAATCACCTGAGCCTGAGTGGGCAAGCCGAAGGCACCGGTGCGGCCGCCATACACTTGCTTAATGTGCCAGCCAATGAGCACCTGACGTGCGTTGCTGAGGTGTTCCACCTCACAAAAACGTGCTTCATGAAACACCATCTTACGTCCTCCCATATATATAGTATCGACCAATTCAGGATTCACAAGTTCCATCATCACATCGCCCTGCATATAGAGCACTTTAAAATTGTTGGCGTCGTAGTTTAGATTCACATCAAACTTTGCTCCGCTCTTGTAAAGAACCCGGCCCGGGGTAAATTCCTTAAAAAAATAAACCCTCTTGAGCTGTTGAGCCATAGCTGCAAAGCTCATCATCACGGCTAAAAGAAGAATAAATTTTCGCATAACGTTTCTTAATTGGTTATTTCACTGCAAAATTACTATTTATTGCCGCAAAAAATCAACTATTTAGTGTTAAAAAAATGGGCGACCGAAGCGGCCGCCCATCTTATTTATGATAATTGAATCAAAAATAGTTCAATTACTGTTCAGGTTGTCCCCATTGAGGAGCACCTATGTCTTGCCACAGACGTTCAGTGTTAAGAGGTGTACCATTAAGGTTGTAAGCAGGACCAGAAAGACCCGAACCAAGAGTCTTGAAGCCTTGCTTGTTGTAAGCTTCCCAAGTTTGTTCGTACATCTTATCGGTGATGCTTGGTTCACCAAATTCAAAATGACGTGGAATAGCGTTGAGAGCTACACGTTCAAACTTAACCATTGGCAACAAAGTTGAACCAATCTTTGGATAACCAGAGCGACGTGCGGTTACGAATTGGTCGTCGATTTGCAGCGAGAAGTGGATAAGTTCTTGCAGATATACCTTTTCAAGTTGATCAGAAGTACTACCAGTGAGCTTAACATTGTCGGTAGCCATCATAGCATCGAGTTCACCCTTCTTCAATTCGATAGATACTTCGTTCTTATCGTAGTCGTAAGTAGTTCCGTAGTAAGGAATCTTGTTAGCGGCTGCAAGAGCATCGTAAGTTTCAACTGAGAAACGAACACCGCGGTTGTAGTAGTATTCAGCGCTTTGTGGAAGGCTTGCGCCCAAGAGCTTAAACTCAGCAAGATACAAGTTAACTTCAGCAGCAGTCAAATACATTGTGAACAATGGGTTGTTGTCGGTGTCTTGAATTACGTTGATGCCTACAGTAGGAACTGTGAAGTCAACACGACCACGCTTCATTTCTTCTTGTTGCAAAGAGAATGGATAGTAGCCTTTTTCTGATTCGCCAGCTGGCAAGTTGTAGCGGTTGCCATAGTTGAAGTATTCGGCATATTCAGGCTCGTTCTTAGCATTTATAACAATTGGAAGACCATAGTAACGTACCCAAGGTTCGCCGAGGCCACCCCATTCCTTGAAGTTACCATCTTCGTCACGAACAACATTTGCCTTTATACATTCAGGAATATTATCCCATTTGCCTTCGTCAATGAAGCCTTGAACAACCTTCGAGTTGAATGCGTTTTTGGTGTATATGAAACGCACGCGTGGGTCGAGCGACTTCAACAGGAAGTCACAAACGTTTGCGCTAAGACCCATGTTTGTAAGACCGTTACCGGTACCATAAACATAGTCGTCAGAACCGCTCTTAGCCTCAGTGGCTTTGCAGAAGCGCAAGTCATCGTCCATAGAGTCGATATAGCCTACCGACGACGAAGCAACTGCGTTAGCAATCGAGATAGCCTTATCCTTGTTTTGAGCAAGCAAGCGAACGGCAATCTTCAGCTTCAAAGAGTTGGCAAACTTAGCCCACTTCTTCCAATCGCCTGCATAAGCAATGTCTTGAATAACACTGTTTTCGATGTCATCGCGCTGGAAGATAGCGATAGCTTCGTCAAGTTCGCTCAACCAAGTGTCATACAGTTCATCAACCATATCATACTTTGGGGTGAGGATACCATCGGTCTTGTATCGGCACGCCTCAGTGTAAGGACGTGCGCCGAACAAATCGCTGTCGAAGATGCCAAGGTAAACAGTGAGCACTGTACATGCAGCTTCATAGCCACGTTGTGATTCATCACCTGTGTTTTGGATATACAAGCGAATTTCGTTGCGATACTTCAATGTGCTAAGATACTGACTTCCCTGACCACCTGTTGCACCATGTGTAGTAAACTCATCGGTGTAACCACCTGTTGGGCATGCCATTTGAGTCCAACGGCTATAATAATCATTATTATAGAACCAAATCAGATAGTCGTTTGGCTGGAAGTTCAATATGGCTTGAGTCATCAAACCCTTAGGGTCAGCTTTCGACACGTTTGCAGGGTTCTGATTCAATTCAGCATAGTCGTCAGAACAACTTGTTGCTGAAATAGCCAGCACCGAAGTCATTGCAGCCGCTAATAATATTTTATTGAATTTCATATTCTTAATTAATTTATT
Source organism: Muribaculaceae bacterium (assembly GCA_051871515.1). Lineage (GTDB taxonomy): Bacteria > Bacteroidota > Bacteroidia > Bacteroidales > Muribaculaceae > SFTJ01. The sequence goes on from JBJECY010000012.1 coordinate 2,517, forward strand.
CCGTTAAACAATATTAGAATGAAGCGTTGATGGTGAGTGTAAAGCTGGTAGTAATACCCGAGAATTGACGTACACGGAACTCAGCAGTTTCAGTACCTGCAACAGCCTCGGGATTTTCCTTGTTAGGCATAGAGTTGAGCAGATAGCCAAGGTTGTGAGCTGCAGCTGTCAAGTTCAACGACTTAGCATGAATCTTGCTTGCAATGTTGTTGCTGAATGAGTAAGAGAGCGACAGGTCGCGGAATGCGATATAGTTAAGAGTCTTGAACCAAGTGTCATTAACAACACCTGCGCCCCAGTTGTTAATCTTGAAAATCCATGTGCCACCGTGTTGTGGTTCAATTACGCCCTTAGCATAGAGGTCGGCATACAATTCACCGTTAGGAGAAAGGTCGCTTGAGCCTACTGTGTAGTACGAACCGTCAGGTTGAAGGATTTGTGTATCCTTAGCTACGATACCATCAGGTATATAACCATCTTCGAAAGTCACGCCAGGAGATTTGAATGAAGTCCATTCAAAACCACCATTTTCAAGGTTACGATACTTAGCTGACAACTTGGTGTAGCCATAAGCGTTACCATAACGAGAGTTGTAAGAAGCAACCTTACCACCAAAGCGCATATCGAAGCTTGCACTAAGAGTGAATCTCTTATACTTGATTGAAGTATTAACTGAGCCTAAGAACTTAGGAAGCATGGTACCCACTTCCTCTAACGTACCAGTACGAGCGAGGTAAGCAGCACGTTGTGTTTCGTTCCAGTAAATCATGTTCTTGCCGGTACCACCAATCTTGTTACCATCTTCGTCATAAACCCAGTCTTTCTTTGGAGATGCGTCAGAAAGGAGCAAACCATATTCGCCACCTACCTTAGCAACCGAACCGATACGGTAGTTACCGTAACCAACGTCACCATTCAAGCTGATGTAGTTAGCAACGAGGTCAGAAAGTTCAACAATCTTCGACTTGTTCTTAGTGTAAGTGAAGTTCAAATCCCAAGTCAAATCCTTAGTTTCAATTGGGGTAGTGTTCAAAGCAATTTCCACACCTTGGTTTTGGATGTTACCGGCGTTGATAAGAGCGCTGCTGTAACCCGATACACCTGGGATTGAAACTGACATGATTTGATCCTTAGTATTTTCCTTATAGTAAGTTGCGTCAATACCTATGCGGTTGCCAAGGAAGCGCCAGTCAAGACCAATTTCCCAAGAAGTCTTGCGTTCAGGCTTAAGGTCTTGCGAGTAAGAAGTGCTTGGCAATGACAATGAATAGTAGCTTGAGCTATTGTTGCTATATGAGCTAAGTGAGTATGCTGAGTTTACATAGTAAGCAGAGCAGTCGTTACCTACTTGTGCCCAAGATGCACGAATCTTAGCGAATGAAATCCAAGATGGCAACTTGCCGCGCAATGTTTCGTGAATCAACCAAGATGCGTTGATTGATGGATAGAAGTAAGAGAAGTTACCGTGACCGTCAGCATAAACCAATGCAGAAGACCAGTCGTTACGGCCAGTTACGTCAACGTAAATTTGGTCGCGCCAGCTGAAGCCAAATTGAGCAGCAATTGATTGGATAGTCTTTGTGCCACCGATGCTCTGTGAAGTACCGATACCTTCGCTACCATTCGACAGGAAGTATTGGTTAGGAACGATGAAGTCACCCTTTGTCCATGAGTTCAAGCCCATTGAATAGTCGTGGTACAATTCATAGCGCAAGAAGCCATTGATGTGCCAATCTTCGTTCAATTGCTTGTCGAACATAAAGTTGGTGTTGGCATTGATTTGTTCCTTTTGCGAGAAACCAAGTGAGTAATAACCACCCTTGTTTTGGTAACCCGAACCCGGATTCTTTTGTTCTTTGCGTACATAGTAGTAGTTGTAGCTACCTTCAGTCACCCACTTCAGCCAAGGAAGGATTTGTGCAGTCACCTTCAAGTCAGGACGAACGACAGTTTCCTTTTGATAGTAATCGTTTTCCCAGATGCTCCACCATGTGCCGATGCCAGGAATGTAAGCATACTTGTCGCCGTAAGTTGCGCTTGCAAGACCACCGTGGTCGCCTTTATACTTATCACGGAAATACTTGCTATCGTAAGTACGGTCCCAGTTCATGTTACAGAAGTTTTCACCGATGTTAGGTTGAGCGTTTCGAGGCATTGACTTTGCAAAGTTCACGCTTGCCTCAAGTTCAACGGCGTCAGTAATCTTGTGAGAAGCCTTAGCCAAGAGAGAGAAACGGTCGAAGCTGTTGTTTGGCAAAGTACCTTCAGCATATTTGTAAGACAAAGAGGTATAGAATGTGGTCTTGTCGTTACCACCGCTGATAGCTACGTTGGTGTTTGAGCTGAAACCGGTGTCGTAAGCATCCTTGAAGTTGTTTTCATAAGCTTGAGGATAGATGATTGAACCATCCCACCATTCCAATCGTCCATAGTTTTCTTGCAGATATTTGAATGACGGACCGAAGCAGTAGTAAGCATCACTACCGTAGTTTTCCAACACCTTGAAAGAAGGAATGCCATCAGAGTTTGTCCAGAAAATGTTATTGCTGTCAAATTTATCTGGGCCACTCTTATAACCTGGCATAAAACCTTGAGTGAACTCGTTTTGCAATTCAGGTTGACCAGTTACACGGTCAAAGCCAAATGTTTGAGTGAAGTTGATACCCAAACCCTTAGTGCCTTTACCGCTCTTGGTGGTAATAACCACAGCACCATTCAAACCGCGAGAACCATAAAGTGCAGTTGCAGCAGCACCCTTAAGTACTGATACGGTTTCAAAGTCGTCAGGGTTAAGGTTCTTAAGTTCGTTACCATAGTTGGCATTACCGCTTGCCCAGTCAGCATCGTTTGAAACAACACCGTTGTCAAGGATGATACCGTCAACTACATAGATAGGTTGGTTGTTCTTGCCAAGAGTAGAGGCACCACGGATAAGAATCTTTGAAGCACCGAACATACCACCGTCGGAACTGCTGATATCAACACCGGCAACTTTACCTTGAAGGGCTTGCACTGGGTTGATAAGGTTTGAGTTAAGGTCATCGCCCTTAAGCTCAGTCACAGCATAACCAAGAGCCTTGGTTGAACGCTTGATACCGAGTGCGGTAACCACTACTTCATCGAGGACATTTTCGCCCGGTTGAAGAAGAACATCAAGTTTGCCGCCCTTCCACACAATTTCTTGTGTTTTGTAGCCCACATAAGAAACTTGAATTGTAGAACCAGGTGTCACGCCAGAGATTGTAAAAGCACCGTCAAGGTCGGTTGAAGCGCCCTTGGTTGTGCCCTTAACTAATACAGATGCGCCGATGATAACATCGTCAGCATCTCTTACAACTCCTGATAAAACACCGTTCGACTGGTCAGCGCTCTGTGGAGCAGGCGCTGCAGAGTCGGCTGCATAAGCCATCACTGGAGTAGATAATGCTACTGCCAGCAACGCAGAAAATAGTTTGAAATGTTTAACCATAGAATTTTACTTAAGTTATAAAATAGTTAGTTTGTCATTTTTCCGCTTTATGAATAATCCTTTTCTCTTTATCTTTATGGTATCCGGCTGTACATAATAGCCCCCGCAACAAACAACGCAAGGACACACAACCGCCTTGGTAAACAGATTCGGTTATCGTTTGCAAATTTAAGGAATCTTTGCAAATCCACAAATTTTTTCAAATAAATAATTAATTTTTTAACACCTACATTACAAAATTATAAAATTTCACACTCAGCAACACATCTAACTCATTGTGGCATAAGCTCATCAACCAATTTGCTTGCATTGCATTTATCGTAAAGCATTTTGCCATGTTGAGCATTTATACTACTTTTGCACCGATAAAGCGCAAAGCGCAACATTGTTTAACCATGCACCTGCCACGCTGCACAGCGCCGTCTTATGCCGAAAATGATTTCCAAACATGGGCACGGACACCACATTATTTATATATAATATGGCATTGCAGCACGCATGGCGCACCCACAAAAATACTCTAATAAACGCGATGGAAACATCAGGCAACAAGTATGTTTACACTCTGAAAAAATCTCTCACCAGCCTCAACTATTTTGAGATACTGCTGCTGGCATCTATTCTCACCCTCACCATAGTGGGTTTTGCGATGAAAGGCGAAATCACCCTCAACGTGGCAATCTCGGCAGTGGCCGCCATTCTGGGCGTGTTTTGCGTGGTGCTGGGCGCCAAAGGAGCCATGGCGAACTGGATTTTTGGCACCGTAGAGGCTTTTTTACACATCTATATATGCTTCTGCACCCACATCTACGGCGATATGCTGCAACGCTTGGTGTATAACCTGCCCATGCAGTTCATCGGTTGGAAAAAATGGAGCAAACGAGTGCGCGACGACGGCTCGCAAACCATCCACACTCGCTACATGACCTGGCAACAACGCCTCATCACCTTTGCCGCCGTGACAATAGGAACCATTGGCTTAGGCGTGTTCCTCACCTACTTTGGTCCGTGGTTTATTGACACTCTGCGCAGCATCTTCCCCGACATCGAGTTTAAAACGCTAAAAACCAACTACGATATGCCCATGCAGCTGTGGCTCGACTCGTTCACCACAGTGATGTCAATCATCACCATGTACGTCTCGGTGAAAGCCTACGTGGAGCAATGGTACATGTGGCTGATGATTAATGTGGCATACATTGCCCTGTGGCTCATGAGCGACTCGGAATTCTCGTTTATGACCGTGGCAAAATATAGCGTCTATTTCATCAACTCGTTCTACGGCATCTACATGTGGAACAAGCTCTCAAAGAACTAAGGGCGCATCCCGCCAAACAGCGAAACGCATTAGTTTGCGTTTATCTCACTAATATTCAACAATTTTAACAGCATATTACGCCGGAGACTTCTTTCTGCCATCAGCAAGAGATGCCTCTGGCGTATGCGCTTGCGCATATATCATCTTCAATATTTTAACCAAATTCCCCACCATTCCGGCAATGTACCACAAAAACACCGATTGAAACGCCACAAAAACACCGATTGAATTGCCACAAAAACACCGATTTGCTTGCATCTTTCAATAAAATATATTAATATTGCACCAAGATTAATATTATCATTATGAATTACTTACCACGAATTGCCGACAAAATATTACAAGAACGCTTAGAAGCATTTGGTGCAGTGCTTATTGAGGGCCCGAAATGGACAGGCAAAACAACCACTGCCGAACAACATGCAAAGAGCATAATAAAGCTACAAGACCCCGACAACCGCGAGGAATATCTTGCTACCGCCGAGGCAAAGCCATCGCTGCTTTTAAATGGCAGCCAGCCACGGCTTATTGACGAATGGCAAGATGTGCCAAAGCTATGGGATGCCGTGCGCACAGCTGTTGACAACGCACAAGGGAAACCGGGACAATACATCCTTACTGGCAGCAACACCGTGGACAACGACAAGATACACCACACTGGCACAGGACGAATCACACGCATGAAAATGCACCCCATGAGCCTATGGGAATCGCAAGATTCATCGGGCAAGGTTTCGCTCAGCGAATTGTTCAACAACCCCAACTGCGACATTGATGGAGCACAAAGCAAACTCGACATCCCCGACTTAATAAACGTGGCTTGCCGAGGCGGCTGGCCTGCCACACTTCAACTTAGTCAAAAAGCAGGCGCAATGATTGCCAAAGATTATGTGAACAGCGTATGTGAAAACGACATTATCGCCGTTGACCGTAAACAGCGTAACCCTAAAATTGCTCGCCAAATTCTTCGGTCTTATGCCCGAAATATAAGCACATTGGCTAACAAAACCAACATTCTTGCCGACGTTACAGCATCGGGCGAAATCACCCTCTCAATGGATTCTTTTGACGACTATGTTAGGGCTTTAGAGCGCCTATTTGTTATTCAAGACATTGACGCATGGAGCCCTGCCATTAGGAGCAAAACTGCCATACGAAGCAAGCCCAAACGCTGCTTCTGCGACCCCTCAATAGCAATAGCCGCAATGGGCATTAACGCCACTGCGCTTGAAACGCAGCTTAAAACATTCGGGTTTATATTTGAGCAAATGTGCGTGCGCGATTTAAAGGCATACACACAAAATTTTGGCAGTAACATATCGTATTATCGCGACCGATATGGTTTAGAGGCTGATTTAGTGCTTCATCTTGAGGACGGCCGTTATGCATTGATTGAATGTAAATTAGGAAGCAAAGAAATAGAGGATGGCTCAAAACATTTGCTTGAGCTGAAACAACTCATACGCGACTTCAACAAGCAAGAGCAACAAGTGCCTTTGCGCGAGCCCGATTTGCTGATTGTGATTACTGGCGGGAAAATGGCTTACACAAGAGCCGATGGGGTGAAAGTGATTCCATTGGCATGCCTACGCGATTAGGTGCACTGCCGATGAGGCTCCGAAACCAAGGCATCTGTCAACGCCACAAAAACAACGATTGATAAGCCCCTCAGCCGAATAGCTACGTCTCAGGCGGAGCGTTTGGTGTAGCGTTCGCCGCCGTTTTGCGGTTGGAATGAAGATTTTTTTTATGGTTAATGCCATCCGCATGTAGGGGCGTATTGCAATACGCCCAAAACACCAACCACGCCACCCGCAATGTCCGTTTCCCTGTAGGGGCGTATCGCAATACGCCCAAAATCACCAGCCACGCCATCCACGTTTTCCGGTCACATGTAGGGGCGTATCGCAATACGCCCACCATTTTAATTTTTCCGCATTTATACCCGGTACACCGATTCCGGGCGTATTGCTATACACCCCTACAACATGGCATAATATCCACCAATATTTTGGGTTTCAACAAATTAACTCCACGGTACACCGATTCCGGGCGTATTGCTATACGCCAATACAACGTGGCATCAACAACACCACATTTTGGTTTACAACGCAATAATACCCCAGCACACCGATTCCGGGCGTATTGCTATACGCCCCTACAATATCCCCCCCCTGCACAATCATATCATCGGGTTCCGGACGTATGCGATACGCCCCTACAACATGGCATCTCATTTTTTAATGGTGTTGGCATCGCCGCAGTCACCGGGCGTATTGCTATACGCCCCTACAACGTGGCATCTACAACACCATCTACGCGACAATTTCGGGCGTATGCGATACGCCCCTACAACGTGGCATCTCATTTTTAAATGGTGTTGGCATCGCCGCGGTCACCGGGCGTATTGCGATACGCCCCTACAACATGGCATCTCATTTTTTATTGGTGTTGACCACGACGCGGTCGCCGGGCGTATTGCGATACGCCACTACAACATGGCATCTCATTTTTAAATGGTGTTGGCATCGCCGCAGTCACCGGGCGTATTGCTATACGCCCCTACAACATGGCATCATGTTTTTATCGGATAACGGCTGCGGTTGCCGGGCGTATGCTATACGCCCCTACAACGTGGAATAATATCCACCAACATTTTGGATTCCAACGCAATAATACCCCAGGCACACCGATTTCGGGCGTATTGCTATACGCCCCTACAACGTGGCATCAACAACACCATCTTCGCGACAATTCCGGGCGTATGCGATACGCCCCTACAAGGAGGCATCATGTTTTTATCGGGTAACGGCTGCGGTCACCGGGCGTATTGCGATACGCCCCTACAACATGGCATCTCATTTTTAATTGGTGTTGACCACGACGCGGTCACCGGGCGTATGCAACGCCCCTACATGACATCGGACTGCAATAAAAATTATCCGCCGTGGGCAGGATTGATGCCGACGGCGGATAAATATATGTTGTATGACGTTCAGGGGAACGGTTTGTTATGCGTCGATTTGCGCTAAAGCAAAGGTGTAAGCGCCAAGGTTGATTGCCTTGCTGGCACCAAGCTTCGACACCATGATAGCGCTGCGCTTCTCACGGTCGTAAACAATCTCGTCGCCATAAACAGGCACTTTCACTGTCACCGATGCGTCTTGCACAAACTCAGTGATATTGTTCATGTCGGTGAGGTCATAGACCTTCATTTCCATACGCGGGAAGGTATCGCCCGAGAAACGGCCTATTGAGCTGTTAAACTCAGCCATCATGGCCGGGATGATGTATTTGTGAGCAGCAGCAATGCCACCGCCAATCACCATCACGCCATCACACAGAGTCACGGCTTGCGCCATGGTGTTGGCAGCCACTTCGCCAAGTTTGGCAAACGAAGCAGCAGCAGCCTTGGCATCGCCTTCGCGAGTACCCTCGGCAATGTCGTAGATGTCCTTAGGAGTGAGGTTCGATGCATCAACGCCGGCAAGTTCGCCATAGACGCGCTTCACGGCACGCACACTCACGCCTTCTTCACATATCTTGTCGGTGTAATCCTTGTGACGGCAGCACCACACGTTGCCGCCCGAGTTGTTGTCGCCGGTGAGCAGTTTGCCGTCAACCACCACGCCACCGCCAAAACCGGTGCCAAAGGTGATACCCAGCAAATTCTTATACTGCTTGGTGCCGCCGGCTGCCTTGATGGCAGCATTCAGCTCGGGGAGCACGCCGGCAAGGGCTTCGCCATAGGCAAAAAGGTCGCCGTCGTTGTTGATGAATACCGGAATATCAAAGTGCTTTTGCAAGAACGGGCCAAGGGCTACGCCGCCGCGGAATGCAGGGAAGTTGGGCAGGTCGCCAATAATGCCGTTTTTGTAGTCGGCAGGGCCAGGGAACGCAAAACTGATGGCAACAGGAGCCTCAGGCAAGAGCTTTTTCACTTGCTCAAAACCCTCAACGAGGGTGAGCAAGCACCCCTCAAGGTTATCGGCAACAGCAGGAATACCTATGGGAGAAATAATTTCTTTACATCCTTGAATGGCCGAGAACACAAAGTTGGTGCCGCCAGCGTCAAGGGTCATAACAATTCGTTTGTCTTGTTCGTACATCGTTATAATGGTATTTTTATTGGTTATAGTTCAGGTTGTTACTGCACTGCAAAGCGCAGTTTATAGTGGCTTTAGCAACCACAAATATAGCGATTTAATTTCTTATCAGCTAATAAATTGCCAAAATTTCTTTTTTATAGCCCCGAAGCAGGCTTTTATGCCTTGTTGCCTCGACGAAAACGCCCAAGCGCATAGTCAAGCACTTCGCGCTGTGTGCCGCTACGCATTAGGGCACCCAGAATCAGATACACGGCAGCTCCGGCAACAAGCTGCGCAGGCAGCAACAGCCATGCATTGTCAATCAACAGCGCAAGGGCAGCGGCGGCGGCAACAGCCGCAAGGCTCATGAGCACCGAGCCACCGGTTTGCAGCAGCAATTGCCATGCCGAATAGCCCATCACATGCCGCACAATAACAATATTGGCAGCCCAACTTATCACGCCGGCAATCACCTGCCCTATCACAAGCCATGTGATGCCATAAGGCACAGTGACCACTATGGCAGCAACGAGAACCGTGTCTTTAATCAATTCGCTATAAACCAAGCTCTTGGCATGGCCCACTGAGAGCAGGAAATTGTAATACACCGCCGCCATGATGATGAAAACACCGCGCACGGCGAGCAGCTGAAACAGCACGATGGCATTGTCCCACTTGGTGCCAAAGAGCACATGGAAAATGGCAGGCGCAGCCACCACAAGCATGAGCATGCAGGGCATCACCAGATAAGCCGACAGGCGATTGGTTTTCTCCACCATGCGGAAAAGCCGCTCGCGGTCGTCTTGCACGCCGCTAAGCACAGGCAGGAAAGTGGTGGTGAGTATCGAGGAGAGCGATGCCACGCCCATTTTGCTCCATTTGTCGGCTTGGGTGTAGCACCCCAGTTGCGAGAGGCTGTAGAACGCTCCTATCACAAACGAATAGATGTTTTGCGAGAGTATGTTGAGGAAACTGCTTGTCATCACGCCCGCGCCCACCTTGAAGATGGTGCGAAGCGAGTGCCAACTGAATTGCATGGTTGGGTGCCAACTGGTGAACAGCCACAAAATGGCGCTTTTCACGGCAGCAAGGCTCACTGACTGCCACACAATTGCCCATGCTCCGTAGCCCTCAACGGCAAGCCATATACCAATGGCACCGCTCAACAGCAACCCCACCACGTTGCTCACAGCCACCAGACGCACATTCATCTGCTTGATGAGGCGATTGGTCTGCACCAAAGCTGTGCTATTGAGCATGAAGGTGAGGAACATCACACGGCTAAGGGGCACCAGCCGTCCGCCGGCATGAAAGAGCGAATCGATGAGCGGAGCGGCAAACCACAGCACAGCGTAGATGGCTGCGCTCATGGCAAGATTAAACCAAAACACCGTGCTATAATCGAGCGTCGATGGCTCTTTGCGCTGAATGAGCGCGCTCGAGAAGCCGCTGTCAACAAACAACGCCGCAAATGCCTGAAACACCAATATTGCGCCCACGAGTCCAAAGTCCTCTTGCGACACAATGTTGGCAAGCACAATGCCGGTAACGGCATACAGCACCTGTTCAGCAAACTTGTTGATGCTGTTCCATTTGAGGGTGCGAGCCGTCTTGAGCTTGAGCGACGGTGCCTCTTGGTTGTTGCTTGGTTGCTCTTGAGCCATTCTTTTGTTGCTTTGGTTTCTTGTTGCTGCCCACAGCATCAGTGCCAACTGCAGGCGCAGCAAGAAAATTTTATTTTTTTGATGAGTGCGGCAAACTTTTTACCACCACAGTTGTTATACTCATACAAATTCCTTTTTGCGGCATGAACTCACAGCGTTGATTCACGTCAAGGAATTAAGATGATTAAAGACTATACACCAGACGCATTTCTGTTAAGTTTCAATATCTCTCTTAAATGGGGCTATATGGCGCGTAGACTGTGACAGTTAACTCACACATAGAGCCTCATTTCTCTTGTTGCCTACGCTGCAACACCACAAAGCTATAATCATAGGGGTTACGGTCGTCGCGCTCATGGTCGCTGCGCTCCAGTTCTTGCCATTGTTGCATGTCAATCTCGGGGAAAAAGGCATCGGCATCCTCAAAGCTTGCGTGCAGCTGAGTGAGATAGAGCCGGTTCACCAACGGCATAGTTGCCGCATAGAGCTGCGCCCCTCCAATCACAAACCGTTCACCGGGCATCGAAGCACGGGCAAGCGCCTCGTCAACGCTGTGGCACACCACGGCACCCGCCGCCTCATAATTGGCGTTGCGAGTCACAACAATGTTTTCACGACCGGGCAAAGCGCCCTTGGGCAACGACTCAAAGGTGCGGCGCCCCATGATGATGGTGTGGCCCATGGTGATGGCCTTGAAGTGCTTTAAGTCGGCAGGCAAATGGCACAGCAAATCGTTGTTCTTGCCAATGGCGCCGTTTTGAGCTATTACCACAATCGCTGAGAGTGACATAAAAACAAATGCTATTGGTTGGGGTTTTTGAGTTATTTCATAACAGGGGGAGGGGTAATCGCCACGAGGGTGGCAACCGCGCATCACACCGCCACTACGGCCTTGATGGGCGGATAAGGGTCGTAGCCCTCAAGCTTGAAATCGTCGTAGCGGAAGTTGAAGATGTCCTTCACGTCGGCATTGAGCACCATGCGCGGCAATTGGCGCGGAGTGCGCTGCAACTGCTCATGCACTTGGTCAAAATGGTTGGTATAGATGTGTGCATCGCCAAGCGTGTGGATATATTCGCCCGGTTCAAGCCCGGTGACTTGCGCCATCATCAGCAACAGCAAAGAATAAGAAGCAATGTTGAACGGAACGCCCAAGAAAATATCACCGCTGCGCTGATAGAGCTGCAAACTGAGCTTGCCCTGAGCCACATAGAACTGAAACAGCGTGTGGCACGGCGGCAACTTCATCTGCGGCACCTGACCCACGTTCCATGCGCTCACAATCAGGCGGCGACTGTCGGGGTTGTTCTTAATTTGGTCAACCACCTCGCTGATTTGGTCAATGTGGCTGCCATCATAGCCGGGCCACGAACGCCACTGATAGCCATAGATGGGACCAAGCTCGCCGTTCTCGTCGGCCCATTCGTTCCAAATACGCACGTCGTTTTGCTGAAGATAATGCACATTGGTGTCGCCCTGAAGGAACCACAGCAACTCGTGGATTATCGACTTCAGATGCACCTTCTTGGTGGTAAGCAGCGGGAAACCGTCAGCCATGTCAAAACGCATCTGATAGCCAAACACGCTCTTGGTGCCTGTGCCCGTGCGGTCGGCCTTAAGCACGCCATTGTCAAGCACATGCCTCACCAGGTCAAGGTATTGTTTCATATCGCTGTAATTCTTCTTTTTTTAGTTAGTTAATAGACTGCAAATTTACTCATAAATTTCAAAAATACCACAATAAATCGCTATCTTTGCACATACAACAATGCCAATTCACGGCACCGAAACACATTGACACTTTTTTAAGCTTACACCATGGCTATGAAATACTGGGTAAATATCAACGGAACACAATATGGGCCAATCTCACGCGAAGAACTGGCCAACATGACTTTTGCCCCTGAGGAGACCTACATCTGGCACCAAGGGCTCGACGACTGGCAACGCATTGACCAAATCGACGAGTTTAGCGACCTGCTCGCCAAAATGCCAAAGCCCGAACCAGAACCAGAACCAGAACCAACTCCTGAACCAGAGCCGCAGCTGGAACCAACTCCAGAGCCTGAACCAACACCAAAACCGGAGCCCCAGCCGGAACCGGAACCAGCCCCAGAGCCAGAGCCGACTCCAGAGCCGGAACCGCATTATAATATGCCGCCTGCTTTGCCCACGCCACCGCCGTTGGGCTATCAAGAGCCAAGGCAGCCCTACTATGCCATGCCACCGGTGCAGCCACAGCGCCCCGAACAGCAGGAGGAAGCATCAACCTATATGATATGGTCAATAGTGGTGACATTGCTCTGCTGCCAGCTCACAGGAATAATAGCGATAGTCTATTCAGCCCTCACCTCGTCGGCAAACTCGCGCGGCGACGCTGCACAAGCAAGCAAATACAGCGACTTGGCACAAATATGGGTGATGGTTTCAATAGCATTAGGCCTCATAGTGATGCCATTTTCAATATTATCATTGTTCATACGATGAAGCTTAGTAGAGCCACATTGTGGATTGTCATCGGCATCGGGCTGGCACTCTTTGTGACTGTCTATCTCGTTTTTGACCCATCCAACTCGCAGTTCTTCCCTAAATGTCCATTCCACATGCTCACCGGGCTAAAGTGCCCCGGCTGTGGCTCGCAACGCACCATACACGCACTGCTCAACCTGCAAATAGCCCAAGCATGGCATCACAACGCGCTATTGGTGGCATCATTGCCCCTGATAGCGTTGCTCGCCGTTGCCGATATCCTCAACAAGCGCATGCCGCAACTGCATCGTGCGCTTTTCAATCCCTTTGTGTCATGGACAATCCTCGCCATAGTGCTGCTGTGGTGGATTCTGCGCAACATTTTCAACTGGTGAGCAACACCACAATTCACCTCTCGGCCCTCTGAGGGGCTAATGGCGTGTGCCCTGATGTTGTCACCCATAACCTCGCCAAAGAAATCACCCGCCAAAGGCGCTCATGGCAGATGGCACATGGCTTTGCTTGATGAATTTGCTTGATAAGTATTCAAAAAGGCAGCAACAGATTGAATTTATGGGAAATATTTGCTAATTTCGCAGCTTGGAAAAGAAAAGCACCGACAACAACGGTGCCAAGAAACGCTTTTAACAGAGATTCACCAAGCTATGAAGATAGGAGATATTGACTTGGGCAATCGCCCGGTGATGCTGGCGCCGATGGAAGACGTCACCGACCCCTCGTTCAGGCTAATCTGCCGCGAACAAGGAGCCGACATGGTGTACACCGAGTTTGTGTCGGCCGATGCTCTTATCCGTAACGTGAACAGCACCACGCGCAAGCTGTGCATACAAGATGGCGAACGCCCGGCAGCAATACAAATCTACGGCCGCGACGTTGACTCGATGGTTGAAGCGGCTCGCATTGCCGAGGAAGCTCACCCCGATTTGCTCGACATCAACTTTGGCTGCCCCGTGAAGAAGGTGGCAAACAAAGGCGCCGGCTCGGGCATGCTGCGCAACGTGCCGTTGATGCTCGAAATCACCCGGGCGGTGGTCAATGCTGTGAAGTTGCCTGTGACAGTGAAAACCCGGTTGGGCTGGGACTGCGACCATCTTATCATCACCTCTCTTGCCGAGCAGCTGCAAGACTGCGGCATCAAGGCACTCACCATTCACGGGCGCACACGTTCACAGATGTACACCGGCGAGGCCGATTGGACGCTGATTGGCGAGGTGAAAAACAACCCGCGCATCACCATTCCCATCATTGGCAACGGCGACATCACCACCCCGCAAAAGCTAAAATTGTACTACGACCGATATGGCGTTGACGGCGTGATGGTGGGCCGCGCATCAATAGGCTGCCCCTGGATTTTCCACGAGATGAAACATTATCTTGAACACGGTGAACCCATTGAGCCACTGAGCAATGCCTATAAAATGGCGCTGCTGCGTAGGCAAATCAACGAGAGCATTGCCAACATCGACGAGTACCGCGGCATTTTGCACATACGTCGTCACTTGGCAGCCACGCCGCTCTTTAAGGGAATACCCAACTTCCGCGACACCCGAGTGGCAATGCTGCAAGCCAACACCTTCAGCCAACTCAACGAGATACTTAATCATATAGAAAACAACATATTAACCTCTTTGTGAACCTACCCCACAAAAAAGCAAAAGTGACATTATGAAACGTATATTTTTAGCAACAGTCATAGCGTTAGCCACATGCACAGTTGCATTTGCCCAAACACAACGCTACGAGAAGAACCTGGGTCAATACAACAGCATCAGAGTGCTCAACCATCTCACCGTTGACATAGTATGCAACCCCGACTCGGCAGGCAAAGCAGTGTTTTTTGCCACCGACAAGGCTGTGCCACGCATCATCTTCAGCAACAATTCAAAAGGCAAACTCACCATACAAACCGACAACACCGTTGACGAGATTCAACTGCCCAAAGTGAAAGTGTTTGTGGGCGAACTGGCACAGGTTGAGAATGCTGCCGACAGCACAGTGACCGTAAATGTTAACCATCACAAAGTGAACCAGTTTAAGGCTAAAACATCGGGCAATGGCAAACTTGTGGTGAACGACGTTGAGGCAGTGGATGCCGAGGCATCAATCAGCACCGGCCACGGCCGAATCTACATCAACGGCAATTGCCAAGAACTGAACATCAGCAACGTGGGCACCGGCGAAGTACACGCCTACGACATGCAAGCCACCAACGTGAAATGCCGCATTGTCGGCACCGGACAGATATCATGCCGCGTTAACGGCGGAACTCTGAACCTGCGCGGCTCGGGCACCGGCAAGCTCTATTACAAGGGCAACCCAAGCGACGTATCGGTGAAAAAACTCGGCTCTCTCAAAGCCATCAAAGTTGACGAAGACTAAACGTCATTTCACCCCATCACATATCAAATAAAGAAATCTCGGGCGTATTCCATACGCCCTTTTTATTGTCATCACTTTTCATGCGCAATCAGCCAATTCAGCGAGAGATAGCTCGGAGCATATTAAATGCGCCAACAATCTGCCAAAGGCACCGCCCAGTGGTGTTGGATAGTGCCCCACCATGCTTAGCCGAGGGTGATGCAACGCGAAACCTGCGTCTGCAATACTCTCCCTCCGAAATCATGCCACAATGATTTCTCCTCTCAACAAAGCAGCACAGGCTGCGTGAAAACATCACGCAGCCTGTGCTAATATTGTAAGGTTATCAAAGATTATTTCTTAGACTTCTTTGCCTTTTTATTCTTTTGCTTTTCTACATCAGCTTTAAGCTTGGCAGTGGCTTCCTTAGCAGCCTTTTCAGCCTCAGCCTCTTGCTCGGCAGTGGCAAATGCATGAGTGTAGCCATCAACATCTTCCCAGTGACCACGAGTGAAATCGGGGAACTCAACAGGAGCGCAACCGTTGTCCATTGAGAGTGCGCCAAGTTCGGCGAGGCAGCACCATTCGGCAAGGTCATACACGTCTATGTCAAGAGGGAGTCCGTTTTGCAAGCAATAAACCAAACGGCAGTCCATGATGAAGTCCATACCACCGTGGCCGCCTACTTCCTTAGCCATTTCGCCATATTTCTTAAGGATTGGGTGCTCATATTTTTCCTCGAGGGCTTTTTTCTCGGCTTTAGGCAAGAAGCTGTGGCCCGAGATGTTGTCAGCCTTAGGCTTAACACCCGAGTTCTCGAGTTGTTTGCCGTCAACTGCATAGCCTTCAATTGGATATTTGTTAGCAAAGCCCTTAGTACCGGTGAGTTGATACAAACGGTTGTAAGGTTGAGGGGTCATGGTGTTGTGTTGAATCTCAATCACTTTGCCCTTGATGGTGCGAATGAGAGTGGTGGTGTGGTCGCCATTGCGGAAGTTGTCGCAACGCTCGCCGGTGCGTTTTTCAACCAGTTCCTTGCCGTGAACCGACTTGGTGTCCATAGCCACCAGAGTGGTCATGCGGTCGCCGCGGTGAATGTTAAGAGCTTGAGCCACCGGGCCAAGGCCGTGAGTTGCATACACGTCGCCACGGTTTTGCATGTTATAGCGCAAGCGCCATCCCAACTTATCGTTTTTGCCGTTTTTCCAATATGCATCCCAGAATGGGCTAAGGTCGTGGATATAAGCGCCTTGTGCACGAATCACCTCACCAAACACGCCATGTTGAGCCATGTTGAGAGCGGTCATTTCAAACCAGTCGTAGCAGCAGTTTTCAAGAATCATGCAGTGCAGACGGTTTTTCTCGCACAGGTTGATAAGTTCCCAGCATTGGTCGAGGTTCATAACTGAAGGCACCTCAATGGCAACGTGCTTGCCGTTTTCGAGGGCGCATTTAGCAATTGGGAAGTGATGGTCCCAGTCGGCACAGATGTATATCAGGTCAATGTCGGGGCGCTTGCACATCTCCACGTAACCATATTCGCCGCTATAAATTGCTGCTTCAGGCAGACCCTGATTGGTGAGATACTTTTGGCAAGCCTCGGCGCGTTCTTTCTCGTAGTCGCAAAGAGCCACAGTGTGAGTGCCGGGAATGTAAGAGAAGCGCGACACGGCGTCAGGGCCACGCATACCCAAGCCTGCAAAGCCCACGTGAACCACAGGCAGCTTAGGGGTAACAAGGTTTACAACATCTTTCTGACCGGCAGGACGAGAAGGCACATCAGTAACGATGGTGTTGCCGCGCCAGTGCCAACCTGTGATGTTCGACAGAGATTGAGCCTGCATGCTAACAAGGCACACAACAGCCGCAATTAGTGTTAAAGCTACTTTTTTCATGAGTTTTTAAGTTATTTAATTTGAATATTAGGTTTTATACTCTCGTTCTTAGTGATTGCCTCGGTTGGTTCAAGCCTGTAGAACACCAGCTTGTAGCCTCGCGGAGTGTCGCTCTCAACCAAGCATCCCAAAGCGCCATCGGCCATCTGTGTGATTGACGAATAGCCCGACCCTGTGGGCACAATGCTTTGCCGCAATGGCCAAGTGAGACCGTCGTTATAGCTTGCTATCAGGCTCACGTTGCAGCGGTCGGTAGCGCAGAAAGGCAGCGTGTGCAGCAGCACCGGCTTTTTGCCCGGGCGGGTGTAGCTAATCACGTCGCCATTGCAAGCAGGCTCAACAAGCTGCACATGAGGCACCGGGGCGCTCCAAGTGACACCGCCGTCGCTCGAATAAGAGAACTTGCGGTGATAGCCCGAATTGCGCACGCGTATGCTCATCATCAGGCGGCCGTCAGAAAGCTCCACAATCTTAGCCTCGTCGCCGTTGGTGTCGGCAGCGTTGAGCGATGTGTGCCATGTGTCGCCGCCATCGTCGCTATAACAGGCATAGCATGAGAGCGGTCCATAGGTGTATTTAGGGTCATTGCGCACTTGTATCACAAACATTAAGCGGCCTGTGCTCAATTGCACGGCATGCCCCGAACCGGCAAACGAAGTTATCCAACCGCTCTTGCCCTCATAGAGTTGAGGATTGATGTCAACGGGACGGCTCCAGGTGCGGCCGTCATCGGTGCTTTTCGACACCATGATGTGTCCGTTATTATCGGGTGTTGACTGCCACAATCCGTTGCCGTGGGTGAAGATGCACAGCACCGTGCCACGCACGCGGTCGTTGACCAATGCCGGGTCGCCCGAACCAATGTCAGTGCCCTC
>JBJECY010000013.1:0-4207 GCA_051871515.1 Muribaculaceae bacterium
TCGGCTGCTGTGCCACACTCCATTGCCATCTTCAACTTTTATCGGACAGCAATAAAGAAAAATAATTGGCAAACTGAGGGAATGAGCCACCCAAACGCTTGCAAATGCGGCAAAAAGTGGCGAACTTTGTGATTGAGGCTGTGGAATGGAGTTTCAGAAGCTGCAATATGCCCTGCCTCAGCTCGGCGAAAAAAGAGATAGAAAGTTAACAGAGAAAATTCACACTATGGCAACATCAACATTCCTGCACCCGAAATTTGGGCGAGTCACCGTGACCACTCGCACCGGCATGGTCAACATTGTTGCTCGTGTGAAAAACGGCGAGTTGCACATCAGCGCGCCTCACAATGTCAACAAAAACAGGATTGACCGATTCCTTGAAAACTGCGAGGAAAGGGTGCTTGCGATGCTAAAGCGTGTTCACACTAACGATGAGCCTCTCTATTACGACGGCAAAGAAATTGAGTGCTTTGGCTTTAAAGTGCTGATAACCAGCGATAAGAATTATACCCGCACCAACAACCGCGACCTCGCTGTGATTGTGCCTAAGACAATTGATTTCACCAACCACGACGTAATCTATAGAATCAGCCGCACAGTGAAAAGGATGGTGAGGAGATATGACCATCTGCTTCTGGATTATGCCAATAAAGTGGCTGATGAGTTGGGCGTAAAGCCAAAGGACTTTATCATCAGCACCGGATTCAACAAGTTGGGCAGCTGTTTAATCAACTCGGGCGTGATACGCCTTTCTTATGCGCTGCTGTTTTTGCCCGAGCCACTTATCAGAATGGTTGTGTGCCACGAGCTTGCCCACCTCAGCGAGCCCAATCATGGCGCACGTTTCCACCTCCTTGAAAATCAATATTTCGGCAGCGACGTTTCTCCCCTTAATGCGCAGCTCAAAAAAACAAAATGGCCTGTGCTCACTTAGCAGCGTCCCAGTTACCAGTCATTAACCGATAGCTAAACCTTTTAATAATAAATTTTCATGAAAAAATTTCTTGTGTTATTTGCTTTTTTTGCTGTGATGTCAACGGCAAATGTAAGTGCTAAAGTCTCTATCCCAATCCTTTACAGCACTGGCGAGACGGTGGTGGAATGTTACCCCATGCCCCAAAACAGCGTTTATCAACTATCTGATTCAAAAGGAATCACTCATTATTCCAGCCTGGGAATCAGGTTCGAACAATTCTCGGTGTTCTACATTCCTCTGTTTAACTATGGCGAAACGCAATATGTGCTCTATTGCGACGACACTGGCGAATATGACTACACATTTAGTAGCCTGTCAAATGACGATATTGAATACATACGTGAAGATACAGGTTTTGACATTCCCAATGAGCCCGAATTACCGTTTTGGCACGTTTGGGGAGGCAAATTGTTGGCTTTGGGCATAGTGTTGCTGTTGGCTGGAGTGTACTGGCTCGTCAAAGATTAAAAACCGCATTGGCATATTGGTAAATTCTTTTTTCACACCGCTCTCATGCAAGCAAGCGAGGGGCGGTGATGAGCTGTTTGTGCCTGATTTATAGGCACTAAAACACCAACTCTGCCGAGAAAACAAAAAACCCGCATGCGGAGCCTCACGACCGGCATGCGGGAAAATTAGAGTATTTAATGTTGCATTGTTATTGTTAAAACATCTTTTAGATACGCAAATATATGAAAAGTTAAATCAAATAATTGTTTTTTTTGAAAAAATAATTTTCAACAATCATAATATTAGGTTAACTTTGTTAGTGTATCGCCAATTTACGGCAAATCACAGCTACTCATATAACCTGACACTGAACATAAAAACAAATACACTATGGAAAAAATTAAAGGCTTAATCGATGCGCCATTTACCCCATTTCACGCAAATGGCGACGTGAATTATGAACCCATCCCCGCTTACGCAGCCATGCTGGCCAAGAACGGGCTAAAGGGAGTGTTTATCAACGGTTCTTCGGGCGAAGGATATATGCTCACCACCGAGGAGCGCATGCGCCTTGCCGAGACATGGGTGAAGGCAGTGCCTGAAGGCTTCAAGGTGATTGTGCACGTGGGCAGCTGCTGCTTGCGCGACAGTGCCAAGCTTGCCGAGCATGCTCAAAGCCTGGGCGTGTGGGGCATTGGCTCAATGGCTCCCCCATTCCCAAAGATTGGACGCATTGAGGAACTTGTGAAATATTGCGAGGCTATTGCCGGAGCAGCTCCCAACCTGCCGTTCTATTACTACCACATCCCGGCATTCAACGGCGCATTCCTGCCTATGATTGACCTGCTCAAAGCCGTTGACGGCCGCATTCCTAACTTCGCCGGCATCAAATACACCTTTGAGAGCCTCTACGAATACAATCAATGCCGACTCTACAAAGACGGAAAATATGATATGCTTCACGGTCAGGACGAGACCATCTTGCCAAGCCTTGCTCAAGGCGGAGCACAAGGCGGCATTGGAGGCACCACCAACTACAACGGACGCGAACTGGTGGGCATCATTGAGGCTTGGGAAAAGGGCGACCTCGAAACAGCCCGCGAAAAGCAGAACTTTGCACAAGAGGTTATCAACGTGATATGCCACTATCGCGGCAACATTGTTGGCGGCAAGCGCATCATGAAGCTCATTGGGCTTGACCTGGGTCCTAACCGCGTGCCTTTCCGCAACATGACCGACGACGAAGAGGCTGCCATGAAGCGTGAACTTGAAGAAATCAATTTCTTTGAGCGCTGCAACAAATTCTAATGTCCTCCGGCTAAAGAAAAACATTAACAGCAATACACACTTCACGCATTAGAAATTAAAAAAATTCACGTCTATGACAAAGTCTGAAGTTAAACAATATATTGAAAGTTGGAAAGAACGCTATCGCAGCGAGCTGGTTGACAACATCATGCCGTTTTGGATGAAGAACGGACTTGACCGCGTTAACGGCGGCGTTTACACCTGCCTCGACCGCGACGGCTCAATCTACGATACCACCAAGTCGGTGTGGTTTCAAGGCCGATTTGGCTTTGTAGCCGCATTTGCCTATAACAATGTTGAGAAGAATGAGGAGTGGCTTGCCGCTTCGCGCAGCTGCATCGACTTCATTGAGCAACATTGCACCGACGAGCGCGGACGCATGTACTTTGAGGTTGAAGCCGATGGCACGCCCATACGCATGCGCCGCTATGTGTTCTCGGAGTGCTTTGCCGCTATTGCCATGTCGGAATACTCAATCGCTTCGGGCAATCAGGAATATGCCCGCAAGGCGCTAAAGGTGTTTAACGACATTCACCGTTTTGTGACCACTCCCGGCATCCTGCCCGATAAGTTCTGCCCAACGGTGCGCACTCAGGGCCACTCGCTCACCATGATTCTCATCAACACCGCTTCGCGTATTCGCGCCGCCATCAACGACCCCGTGCTCGATGAACAAATCACGCGCTCAATTGAGATGCTTAAGAAATATTTTGTTCACCCCGAACTGAAAGCGCTGCTTGAATGTGTGGGCCCCAACGGCGAGTTTATCGACACCATCGCCGGCCGCACCATCAACCCCGGTCACTGCATCGAGTCGGTGTGGTTCCTGCTTGAAGAAGCCAAGCACCGCGATTGGGACAAAGAGATTACCCAAATGGCGCTTGAGATATTCGATTGGTCGTGGCAATGGGGCTGGGACGAGCAGTATGGCGGCATCATCAACTTCCGCGACGCGCTCAACCGTCCGTGCCAAGACTATTCACAGGACATGAAGTTCTGGTGGCCGCAGTGTGAAACCATCATCTCGTCGCTCTATGCTTATCTTGCCACCGGCGACGAGCGTTTCATTGAACGCCACAACACCATAAGCCAATGGACTTATGCCCACTTCCCCGACAAGGAATATGGCGAGTGGTATGGATATCTGCATCGCGACGGCACCGTGGCTCAGCCTGCCAAGGGTAACATCTTCAAAGGCCCATTCCACGTGCCAAGAATGCTCATAAAGTCATATATGCTCTGCTGCGAGATTCTCAACAAGCTTGAGCAATGATTGAGAGCAGACGGCTCGCCGCGCTGCAATCATAAAGAACCTGTTAAGAGAAACCTTTTTATTAAGCCCTAAAAAACATACTCGCTATATGCAAAAAAGTAAATATTATCCGTGGGTTGTGGTGGCACTGCTTTGGGTGGTGGCGCTACTCAACTATATGGACCGCCAGATGCTGTCAACCATGCAGGCAGCAATGGGCA
>JBJECY010000014.1:0-20337 GCA_051871515.1 Muribaculaceae bacterium
CCGGCGACCGATAAAATGTGATTCCATGTTGTAGGGGCGTATAGCAATACGCCCGTTGACCGCAGCGTGGCGACCGATGACCGTCACCAATTAAAAGTTTGATGCCATGCCGTAGGGGCGTATAGCAATACGCCCGTTGACCGCGTCGTGGCGACCGATGACCGTCACCAATTAAAAGTTTGATGCCATGTTGTAGGGGCGTATAGCAATACGCCCGGAATCGGTGTCCCGGGTATTTAATATATGTGATTCGGATTCCACATGCCATGTTGTAGGGGCGTATAGCAATACGCCTGGCGACCGCGGCGTGGTGCAATAAATACCAACGCAATGTGATTGATGCGTGTGTTTTCGGGCGTATTGCGATACGCCCCTACAGGTGACCGGATAACGTGGATGGCGTGGTTGGTGTTTCCGGGCGTATTGCGATACGCCCCTACATGTGACCGGATAACGTGGATGGCGTGGTTGGTAATTCGGGCGTATTGCGATACGCCCCTACATGTGAACGGAAAACGCTGATGGCGTGGTTGGTGATTTCGGGCGTATTGCTATACGCCCCTACATGTGACCGGAAAACGTGGATGGCGTGGTTGGTAATTCGGGCGTATTCGATACGCCCCTACATGTGACGGACATTGTGGATGGCGTGGTTGGTGTTTCGGGCGTATAGCAATACGCCCGGTGACCGCGGCGATGGTAAGCCGAACAACCGATATACAACGCGGATGATAACCGCAAACGGTGTAACGTGGCAACCAATAAACAACGCGTGTGTTTTGGGCGTATTGCGATACGCCCCTACATGTGACTGGACAATGCGTGCGGCGTGTTTGTGTTTTGGGCGTATTGCGATACGCCCCTACATGGGGACGACAACGCGTGTGGCGTGGTTTGTGTTTTGGGCGTATTGCTATACGCCCCTACATGTGACCGAAAACGCGTGTGGCGTGGTGTGTTTTGTGCGTATTTGATACCCCCCTACGTTATCGCGTCATTTTTGTTGCAAACACGTGTTTGACGAAAAAAACGAATGCATCAAAAGGTTGGCGCAATGCCACTCTTGTTGATGCATCCAATTTTATGATGTAGTTATTTTAAAACTTCCTTAGTGAATGAGTGGGGGTCACTTCACTTGTACACCGGGGTGCACTTCGCCTTGCGGGCCAATCACCACTAAACGTCCATCGGCATCCTCGGCACTGAGTATCATGCCCTGCGACTCAATGCCCTTGAGCTTGCGCGGAGCCAAATTGGCAACGAAGCACACTTCCTTGCCAACCAAATCCTCGGGCTTATAATATTTGGCAATGCCCGACACAATGGTGCGTCCGCCCATGCCATCGTCAATCTTAAACTGAAGCAGCTTGTCGGCCTTTGGCACTTTGGCACATTCAAGCACCTTGCCTACACGGATGTCGAGTTTCATGAATTGGTCGAACTCGATGTTCTCAGCCACAGGAACAGGCGTGTAGCTGCTGATTTCGTTTTGCTTCTTGATGTTCTCGAGGCGTTGAATCTGGGCATCGATGGTGGCATCTTCAATCTTTTCAAAAAGCAGTTCAGCCTTAGCAATCTCGGTGCCGGCGGCAATGATGTCGGTTGAGCCGAGCTTGTTCCAGTCGAGCTGGTTGAGCCCAATCATGCCACGCATCTTCTCGGCGCTGAACGGCAAGAATGGCTCAAACGCAATAGCAAGGTTGGCAGTGATTTGCAATGCCACGTTGAGAATTGTGGCAACGCGGTTCATATCGGTCTTGGCAAGCTTCCACGGCTCGGTTTCAGCAAGATACTTGTTGCCGATGCGGGCAAGATTCATGGCCTCTTTCTGAGCCTCGCGGAAGTGGAACGAATCGAGGTTGCTCTCCAAAGCAGCCTTTACGCCCACAAACTCGTTGATGGTGGCGCGGTCGTAGTCGGAGAGTTCGCCGGCTGCGGGCACTTTGCCATCGAAATATTTGTGAGTGAGCACAATTGAGCGGTTCACAAAGTTGCCAAGTATTGCCACCAGTTCGCTGTTGTTGCGAGCTTGGAAGTCTTTCCAAGTGAAATCGTTGTCCTTGGTTTCAGGCGCATTGGCTGTGAGCACATAGCGCAGCACATCCTGCTTGCCGGGGAAATCATCGAGATACTCGTGCAACCAAACAGCCCAGTTGCGCGAGGTGGAAATCTTGTCGCCCTCAAGGTTGAGGAACTCGTTGCTGGGCACATTGTCAGGCAAGATGAACGAGCCTTCAGCCTTTAGCATAGCAGGGAACACGATGCAATGGAACACGATGTTGTCCTTGCCGATGAAGTGAATCAGGCGGGTAGAAGGGTCTTTCCACCAAGTTTCCCAAGTGTCGGGCAGCAGTTCTTTAGTGTTGCTGATGTAACCGATAGGCGCATCAAACCACACATAGAGCACCTTGCCTTCGGCACCCTCGGCAGGCACCGGAATACCCCAATCGAGGTCACGGGTCACAGCGCGTGGCTGCAAACCGAGGTCGAGCCAACTCTTGCATTGTCCGTACACGTTAGGACGCCACTCCTTGTGGTCCTGCAAAATCCATTTCTCGAGCCATTGTTGATGGTCGTTAAGCGGCAGATACCAGTGGGTGGTGGCTTTCTTCACCAGCGGGTTGCCGGTGAGCATATTCTTTGGGTTGATGAGTTCCTCGGGAGTGAGCGTGCTGCCGCATTTCTCGCATTGGTCGCCGTAAGCGCCTTGAGCGTGGCATCGTGGACATTCGCCCACTATGTTACGGTCAGTGATAAACGATTTGGCCTCTTCGTCGTAGTATTGTTCGCTTTCTGTCTTCACGAACTTGCCGTTATCATTGAGTTTGCGGAAAAAATCGCTTGCCACCTGACGGTGAGTGGCAGATGTGGTGCGTGAATAGATGTCGAACGAAATGCCAAAACGCTCAAACGAATCCTTGATGAGCGAATGATAACGGTCAACCACATCCTGCGGGGTGCAACCTTCTTTCTTGGCTCGTATAGTCACAGGCACACCATGCTCGTCGCTGCCACCTATCATTATCACATCCTCGCCCTTGAGGCGCAGATAGCGCACATAGATGTCGGCAGGCACATACACGCCGGCCAAGTGCCCAATGTGCACAGGGCCGTTGGCATAAGGCAAAGCCGTGGTCACCAATGTCCTCTTAAATTTCTTTTCCATATTTGATTCTAACTGTGTGGTTTGTTGTTATTTATTTTGCAGTTGCAAATTTAGGTGTTTTCTGCCAAATCGCGGCTGTTTGTGCACAAAATTTTTCATAAGATGAGTGGCGAAAGATATCGGGGTGTAGCGAAGGGGATGTGATTGGCGGTTAGTGGGGTGGGGCGTTGCCCGGAATGGCGGGTGTGGGAGCGGGAAGTGGGGGTGTTGGAATGGTGGAAAATTTAATGGGCAAATTGCTCACGCAATCTGCCCATCCGCCTTTTTCTCAAGGATTTACTAAATAATATAAAAATAATAGTAAAGAATTATTGACTACCATTCAAATCTGCTGTCAGAGCAATGAGTTGATATGGTCATAAATTTAGTGACTTACTAAGAAATAATTGATTTGGTGATTTATTAATTATCCCTGAGAACTATTTGTCTTGCATCGCTGTGTGCTGCGGTGGTGGCTTTCACCAGGTAAACCCCACTGGGCACATGCGACATGTTGATTTGCAAGTTGCAGGAGCCTGCTTCGGTGGCATTAGCCACCATCATGCCTGTTGTGTTGTAGATACTCACCGTAATGATTTCTTGTGGAGCGTTCACGGAGATGAGGTTGCCTTGGGCAGTGATGGTGATGTCGTCGGTCACGGGCGATTGCAAGTCGGTGTAGGTTTTTTGTGATACGCTGATTTCAGAGCTTGTGAGTTCGGAGCCTGAACCATCGTCGATGGCAAGAGTGTAGTTGCCTTTGTTCACATCTTCTAATGAAGCTGTGATGGTTGCAGTTGATGTCTGCATGCCAGGACATTCCACTGTTTGGGTGAAAGCTGTAGCCTCTGAGCCATCGGCGCTGAGGAGAGAAATCTGGAACTCTCCGGCATAGTCGGTTTGTCCGGCGTTGCTGATGGTCACTTCCATGTTGAGGTTGCTGCCTGCATAGGCGCTAATCACGTTCACGTTGTCGATGCTGATGCTGGCAGGTGTTTTCACCACATAGGTGCCGTCTTCGTTGCGCGTAATCACGGCCGTTGTAGGTGTTCCTTCAGGGTAAATGACTTGTTTCCAAGTGTCGTCGTCTTTGTAATATGCGGTGGCAACGTATGATTGTCCTTTTTGGATGATGCTGTTAACTGCATAACCGTAGCCATACGATGTGCCGTCGGATTTTGTGTCTAATTTGAAAAGGTAGGTTGAGCGCATGAATCGTTCGGCACCTGTTTCAACGTTCACCAGCTTCACTGCCATAGAGTCGGTCAGTGCGCGGTTGTTGTTGGTGCTGCAGTAAGATGTCACGCAGGTGTGCTTGCCCGATGTGTTGTTTACGAGGTCATAAGATTGCATGTAAAGGTATCCGCTGAGCACTTTTGCGAAGCATCCTGCGGTGGCAAAGATAGGCGCATCGCGTTTGTCTCCATCCTCGGGGCGCTTGATGCCAATCACAGCGCCTTGGTCGGGCGTGAAGTCGTAGTAGCTGTTGCCGGGCAATGCGGTGAGCGCCGAGAGCTTGAAGTAGCCGTCGCAGTTGCCGCTCCATCCCCAGTTGATGTGGAAGGTGTTGTCGTCGGCGTTATAGCCGTCGCACACAAAGGCGTGACGGTTGGCCGAAGAGCCGCCTGAGTAGCACACCGGGCGGTTGTTTGCCACCTCGTTGTAGATTAGGTCTTCCCATTGCTGGTCGGTGAAGAACGAGCGGTCGCGATAGGATACGGTTTTTGAGTAGTTCATGCACACCTCAAGGGTTTGCACAATGTTCTTCATGTAAGCTGAGCTGCCGGCTTCAGAATAGCTGGTGTTGACGCACAGACCGCAGTTGTAGAGCAGGGTCGATACGGCGTCGATTTGCTCTTGGGTGCTCTCTGAGTTGAGTTGCGAAGGCATATTGTCCCAGTCAAAGGTTACTCCGTCCATATCTACGGTGTATAAGGAAGTGCCTACGCTGTAGCTGCCTATTCCGCTGGTCTGTTCAGGCCACTTGTGGTAGTTGAGCACTTGCCCCAGAGCGGTTGCCACGCAACCGGTGTAGCTGCTTTTGTCGTTGCTCAGCGGACATTTTGTGTTATATGGGTCTCCTTGGTCCCATTTAGTGGTTAATAAAGGTTCCACGCTCATGCGTGAGCCGCTATTTTTTGTTGAAGTTTGCACGGGAGCTTGTGCACCGTTAAGCATGGCGGTGCTGATTTGCTTGGTGTATTCGTCAATCCACCAACGCACGTTCTCGGGCATGTTGTCGTAGTTGAAAGTGCCTTCGTCGCATGTTCCAATGATGGTGTGTGCACAGCCATCGGCTGCTGCAATCACAAAGCCGCCTGCATTGCGGTTGAACACATAAAAGCAGTTCTCATCTTCATTAAAAGTGCTTGTGGCAGTGTAAGCCAAAGTGAGCTGCTCACGCGCCGGGCGCGTTGACGATTTAAGAGCACGACTTCGTGCAACGTGGTCTTGAGCACTACGTTGCGCTTCTTCTATGCTTATCTGTTGAGCTTTAACAGACGTAAAGGCTGTTGCTATTAACGTAGCAACCACCATCAATAAGTTGAGAGGTCTCATAATAATTAGGTCAAATAAGATAATAAATAATTAAAAAATAACTAGGTCATATAAACCCACCAAATCAAGTGTAGTAGCAAAGATAAATTTTGTTTATTTTCTTTACCAAATAAATTTTGGACTTTTTTTGAAAAATCGGCAATTTTTCCGTGTTTGGTAACATATTTGTAACACAGATTTAAATCTATTATAACAAAATTTAAGGCAAAATTTAACAATTGCGATTGTTTGGCTGATAGGGTCGTACATTATAATGTACGAGGGGAAACATTTACACAGTGTGAGGCGTTTTTTGATGAAGAAAAAAAATAAAAATGAATATTGAAATGTGAAAAACGCATACAGCTGTGGCAGAAAGCGCTTTATGCCGTGTTGCGCACGTTAATAAGTTCGCGAAGTGGCATTTTTTGTTGTTGAAAGCGATAATTGTGCCTATGAGTTGTTGGCAGCTTGGCGCGTTGGCGTTGCATACTTTTGTTGTTGAAAGCGATAATTGTGCCTATGAGTTGTTGGCGGCTTGGCGCATTGGCGTTGCATATACCATAATCTCAGTTGGCAAAAAGAGGGTTTCCCTGATATATTATAGATGTATAAACAGGTGAAATTGTCAGGTGACGGGAATGGCAGTCCAATAGATGGGCGTCAGGTCGCGCGGTTGTGTGCTTGAACCGGCGAGCCATCGTTGCGGCACAATGCTTATCTTGTCGGGGTTGGAGTTGAGCCATGCCGCCCACCATGAGGTGAGCGTGTTGGCGCAGATGTTGTGGCTGGCTCGCAGCATCACTTGCATTAGCTCGTGCTCTTGCAGCCTGTTCGATTGCACAAAACGAGTGTCGGCTGGCAGCATAAGGTGCTGCTTTGCCAACTCCTGAGAATCGGTGAACACCACTATTCGCGCCTCGGGCACATAGGCTTGCAGATTGGCTATTGCCCAATTATAATAATCGGTGGTGCAAGTGTTCTGGGGGCTTGTGGGCATGTGTATGTGAAGGGCTGCCGTTTCGCCCTCGCCCAAGAGGTGCAGCGCATTGCGTGCGTCGCTGCTTAGTTGGTCGGCGGGCAGCGTGAAGGCTTTTTGCACATCGGGAGCCACCGGCTCAAAGTAGCGGGGCGATGCCCACCAGCCGTTGCAATAGGCATCACCTTGGTGGGTGATTACCTCGTTGTTGTATTCGCCAAAGCTGTCGGTGATGATATGGCCGGTGGCGGCCTTGATGCCCACCAGTCGCTTCAGGTTTGTGCCAATGGATTGTACGTAAGGTTGCAGCTGTTGCGCCGATGCATGCACGCAATCGGCGAGGTCAAACTGCTCGTCAATCCAATGCTTGGGCGTGTGCAGAGCCACCTCTTGACCCATCTGGCGCAGCCTCAGGTAAAGCGCATATTGAAACATTTGCCGGGTGAAATGTCCGTTGATTTTTATTATCTTCATTGCGATGAGGGCTTTTGGGGTTTATAGCCAGAGCGTGAAGTCCTGGCGCGGTAGCTTGGGCGACGCCACAAACACGGCTATGCGGTGGTTGCTGAAGGTCATGCCGTTGTTTTGGGCATATTGCTTGCTCTCGTTCCACAACTGCTGCGTGAGCGGGTCGGTAGCTATGTTGCGGAAGATGATTACGCCTTGGCTCAGAAGCACCGAGGTGACGTAGTATTGCAGTTGGCTATAACCTTCTGCATCGGGAATATTGTTGATAATCACAAAGGGCTGTTGGGCAGCGTTGGCGGTGGCCTCGGGGTAATCGGTCACGGCGTGAACAATGCTTTGCAGGCGGCAGATGCGCTTTTCAAAGGGCAGGAGCACGCTTGCCATGCCCGAGGAATGAGCTTGATTAGGTTCATAGAGCCACAGCGTGCTGCGGCTGTTCACCATCATCACCGTTGCCGCGGTGAGTCCATAGTTCGACCCTATTTGCAAAATGTGCATGGGGTTGAAGTGATTGGTGATGCGAAAGATGAGCTTGGCATGCTTTAGGCTCATCACGCGTTTGCGCTTGCGTGCCGTGAGCTTGGCTGTCAACAGGCTTTTGCGCAATGCCTCAATCTCCTCATAGGCGTAGTAGGGCAGTCGCTGGTGCATCACCTCAGTCACAAAGTTATAGGCAAAGGGCGAGTGTATGCCAAAGCCATGGCTCCGGCAATAACGTCTCCACGCTGTGCGATATCTTTTAAGTGTTTTCACCGTTTAAGCTCAAATTGCGTTGTGTGAGAGTGAGTGCTTTAGCGGTGGCTTAATCGCCGGCGGCGGTGGTGTGTCGCCTGCGCAGGTGCTTATAAACGGCAACGTTGATGGCAGCCAGCAAAGCCAAGTAGATGAGCACGATGGCTATGGTTGCCACGTTGTCGGCGGTGTTGATGTTTGTTGGCTTGAAGGTGAATGTGATGGTGTGGTGTCCGGCGGGAATATTGAGCGCGCGCAGCACATAGTTCACGCGGCCTATTTCAACAGGTTTACCATCAATCTCGGCTTGCCAACCCCATGGGAAATACACCTCAGAGAACACAGCCACTCCGCCATGCTTGGTGGTAGCACTGTAGGTGAGCGCATTTGGCGCATAGGTGGTTTCATAGATGGTGTCGCCGGGCTCCACAGGCGTTGCTTTGCCCAACACCGATGAGAAACGTCTGTCGGCAACTGCCTGTGTGGCAGTGTGCAGACCGTCGAGGGCGTTCATCTCTTTCACTGCTCCGTTGGCATATATGAGCGTGTCAACAAACCAAGCGTTGCCCAAGGCTCCGGGGTTAATCATCGCCAAGGTATCGTTCTGAATGATATACTTGGTGTTGAGCATATTAATCACCTCGGGGTTGTTTTGGCTTATTTGACGGTCAATGAGGTCTTGATATCGGGTGAGCTTGGCTGCATGATAGCCGCCTATGTGCTTGTGGAAATACGAAGGCATGGCTTCGCTAAAGTGTTGCACGTCGAGCACACGGTAATTCTGAGCGGTGTCAGCAAGTATCTGGCGGTCAACGGGGCGCGGGTTGAAGTTCTCAACATTGTTCACGGCTTGGGTGAATGATTCGGTGTCGAGGTAGCGTTTGTTCACCGTAAAGAGGTCGGCAAACAAAATCACTGCCGTGGCAGCGGCGGCATAAGCCACTCGCAGCTTGTTTATGAGGCAAGCATAAAGCACTGCGGCACCGGCAACCAGGAACAGCAGCGAACGGAGCGCGTCGGCTGAAATCATTGATTTGCGAATTGCCTCAATGTTCATAAACAGCGTTGGGTACATCTGAAACAGTCCCGCGGCTGAGATTTGCTCGTGCTCTGATGTGCTGTATAGGCTAAAGATGTTTGGCACCAAATAGATAAACAGGCAAATGCCCATGCAGGCACCCATAGTGGCATAGAAGGCTATGTGATGCTGCTTCCACCAATCAGGCTTGGTAAACATCTGTTGCAAAGTGAGCATGGCAAGCAGCGGCATGGTAAATTCGGCAATCACAAGGATGCTTGCCACGGTGCGGAATTTGTTGTACAACGGGAAATGGTCAATCATCAAATCGGTGAGCCACATCATGTTGTGTCCCCACGAGAGTGCTATCGACAGGATGGTTGCTGCAAGCAAAGCCCATTTCATGGGACCTTTCACCGTGATGCATCCCAGCACAAACAGGGCAAAGATGAGTATGCCCACATACACCGGACCGTTGGTCATAGGCTGGTCGCCAAAATACTGCGGAAACTGCGACATAAACTGATATTCTTGCGAGTTTATGGTGCCGTCATTGAGCATCTGTTTGGCTTGCTCGGTGTCGGCAAGCGACAGGAATCGGTTGGAGCCTTTCTCGGGCTTGATGGTGGCGCCGCCATATACGTTGGGCACCATCAGCGTGAAAGTCTCGGCTTTGCCATAGCTCCATGCGGTGATATAATTTTTGTCGAGGCCTCCTGCGGTATTGTTGTTGCTTGGAGCGGCAATCTCGCTGTGTCCGCCTCGCATGGTCTCTTTTGAATACTTCATGGTGCTGTAAAGGTTGGGCGCATTGGCAGCCACGGCAAGCACTGCAGCCACGGCAAGCGCGCCTGTGGCCTTGAGCCAGGGTTTGATGTTTTTCTCACGTTTGGCAATCACAAAATAGGCAATCACCATTGCCGCAATCAGGAACATGAAGTAATAGGTCATCTGCACGTGGTTCCACGAGAGCTGCACGGCGGCAAACAACGCCGCCACGGCACTACCTGCCAAAATGCGTCCGCGATAAGCCCACACAATGCCTGCAATGGTTGGCGGTATGTAAGCCAGGGTGACA
Organism: Muribaculaceae bacterium; assembly: GCA_051871515.1. Classification (GTDB taxonomy): domain Bacteria; phylum Bacteroidota; class Bacteroidia; order Bacteroidales; family Muribaculaceae; genus SFTJ01. The sequence goes on from JBJECY010000014.1 coordinate 9,959, forward strand.
TACTTCCAGATGTGTCCGGCTCCAATCAGAATGAAGAAATAGCTTGAAAAGGCATAGGCTATGGCACCCATAACGGCTATGTACCATTTCACGTTGAACGAAAGCATGAGAATGAAAAATCCCACCATCATTATGAACACCAGATTTACCGGCGAGGGGAATCCAAGCCCCATCACCTTGTTCACCCACATCAGCAGCGAACTGCTTTTGTAGGCCGGCGTGATTTGGAAGGTTGGCATGCCCGAGAACAACGAGTTGGTCCAGCGCGACACTTCGCCTGTGGTTGCCTCATAAGCCTTCACTTCCTGGCCGTTGGCCACGCCTTGTGCCACGTCGTGCTGGCGCAACACGTTACCCATCACATCGTCGGGGTAGAAGTAAATCCACGAAATTGCAGCAAATATCACTAAAGAAAGCACCGTGAAAAGCACGGTGCGTTTGTGCTGTTGGCAGAATGAATTTTCCATATTTTTCGTCAAAACAATAAATTTTCCGTAAAATTACAAAAAGATGAGCGAATAACGAGAATTTTTGCGCTTAAAAGGGCTTGCAGTACCGTTAAACATAGTTACTGCCCTGTCACGGCAGCCAAATCAGCGATGCTAAAGCGGCATAAGAGAGCCACGCCACGGCAAGGAGCACGTTGCTCACCTCGCGACGCGAGCCGCACAGGTAGTACGACGCGCCCAGCAGACCCACTATCTCAAGGGGGAACCATGTGAGCACAAAGCGCATCATGCCTTGCGCCTGCGCACCGCGTTGCTCAAACACATAGAGCCACAACACCAACGGCATCACACTCAGCAACACCAACATCACATACCACAAAGGGCGAGCGTTATTATTTTCTTTTTCCATTTCTAAAATGCGAGTATTATTTTTTTTGAGGGGGTGAAAAAATTTTTTTGCAAAGATAATGCAAATTGGGCGCAGAATTGCAAAGCCGGCGGCATGAGCGTATGTAATAAGTGTGGTCATATTATGAAGCGATAGAGCACGTTGAGCGCATAATCGCCATGTGCAGCGGCGTGAGAGCCATGCCCCTTGCGGCACATCGTAAAATAGTGCAACCACCGCTGTTTTGCCCATTTATTTCACTATTTTCGTGAACGTAAATTTTTACATTTGGAATGTGGTTCTTATTTTATATTTTATCATTGACGTGCTTAATCTAAAAACGCCAATTAACCTTATAATGTTGATACATAATTAAATAAACAATTCGTTGAGAAATATTACTGTTAAAACCTATGTTAAATTAAATGAAATCACTATTAAACATTGAAAAAAATTTTGATGCTTTGACAGATGGTAGTAAATTTGCCTCGGAAACAAATAAGATTATGCCTTAATTTTGATTTTTTACTATTTAGTGAAAACACAGTAAATAATTAGGTCATATGTAACCCATCTTAATTTAAGAAAGAAGACACAATTAACACGAGCAGAGTTTGGGCAACCAAGTTCTGCTTTGTTGTTTTCGTGCCCTGGGGTGTCAATGTTTAGCCCTGCCATCACTCCTTGCAATGCCCATTTGTGGCTCCAGAAAAACGAAAAAAACCTCAAATAATAACTATTTAACTACAATTAATTACATTTAGAACACTTTCTCACACATAATGTTTTATATCTTTGTAGGCTGAAAACAACTATACTATCCCTTTTTCACAAAAAAGCTTCTATTAAAGAGCATGAAAATGCGAGTTATAATAATACTACTATTAGCGATATTGGGCATTGAGAGTGCCCAATCCCAAATATTATATGACGATAAGCATGGTCAGTTTAATGCCGACAGCATCAGGCGAGAATTTGACAATGGCCCGTATTTCACGCTCTACAAAGACAACTATTTCACAGCCGGCATTCCGGTGGGGCAGAAAATCAATAGTGACAATGCTGACGTAAAATTCCAGATAAGCATAGCACAGCGGCTCACCAAAAGCACTTTGCCGTTTAACTCCTATCTGTTTTTGGCCTATTCACAAAAGGTGATTTGGAACGTGTTTAAAGAGTCGTTGCCAATGCGCGACCTCAACTTCAACCCCGGCATTGGCTTGGCCAAACCGCTGATTGTGAAAAACAAGCTCATTGGTAAGCTCACTCTGCTCATTGAGCACGAGTCGAACGGACGCGACGGCGACGAGTCGCGCAGCTGGAACCGCATCTCGTTTGGCGGTAACGTATATCTCACGCCTAACTTCATGGTTCATGCCAAAGCGTGGATTCCCATTGTAGATGGCGAAAACAACCGCGATTTGCTCGACTATGCAGGCCTCTATCAAAGCGGCTTGCAATTGACCTCTTTCAACAAACGATGGGGTTTTGCCGTGACCACCGTGAAGCGCCGTGGCTGGAACCTGAACTATAACACCATTGTTGAGGTCAATTACCGCCTCTTTAAAAACGAAAACCAATATTTCTTCATACAATATTACAATGGGTATGCCGAGAACCTTCTCGACTATAATAAATATCGCTCACGCCTTCGCGCCGGAATTGTGATAAAGCCTAACTTCTTCAGCGACTATTAATCGCATGCTCGGCTATTAATGCAGTAATATTTTTTAAAAGACTCTATAAATAATCACTTTTTAAAAACTATAAACAATATTATGAGAATAGCACATTTAATTCTTAGCTGCCTATTGGTTTGGGCATGTTGCTTGGCCGAGGAGCGACAACTTTTTCCAATTAACTGGGAGATAATTGAAAAAACCGTCACTGAGAATCCCGATTCGGTTAAGAAGCTTGCCTTGCGCATGACCGACACCTCGAAGAAAATCGACCTTACATGGGACGAAAGGCGTTTGGCGGTGTATGGGCAATCAATTCTCACCGAAAACAAAGATGATGCGCTTGTTGTTGATGCTAATAAGGCGTTTAGCGAAGGCAAATATAGTGAAGCCATCACACTGGCGCATAAAGTGCTCGACGTTAATCCATTGAACCTTAAAGCACTCAACGTGGTGGAATATAGTATATGGAAACTAATGGAGGCGGGCGACACAATCACTTACACCAAAGCCCAAGCTATGGAATATTCTTTGAGGGCGTTTCGCATCTACAACACCATTGCCACCACCGGCGACGGCAGCATGCAGCACCCTTTCTATGTGACGTGCGTGTCTGATGAATACCTTTTTATGAGATTTTATCTCAACCTTTGGAAATATAAAGGCCAGAAGCTTGTGGGCATGTGCGATGTGTTCACTTTGGCAGAGGCAAGTGAGTATTACGACAGCGAGACCATAGTGTTTGACACTTCGCGTTCGCTCATGCTGTTAATGAAGGCCTTTAAGGAAACTAAGGACAGTGATTGACGCAGCAAAAACAACCCTTTGCAGCTGAGCCGGCTCAGCAAGCACGCCGCTTGCTTTGCGCCAACATCTTTATTCTATGTTTTGATGCCATTGTTTTTTGGTAATTTGTGGGCTGTGATGTAACTTTGCATTGCAGACTGCAACGTTGCAGCCTTTTTTAGAAAAAACTTAAAAACTAACATTCTTACCAACTCCATCATCAATGACAAGCAACAGTATTACAGGCATTCTTGGCCGAGGGCTGGCTCTTGGCGCTGCCGCAAGCGTTGCCGCAGCAGCCGGCGCCGCCAATAACAGCAAACCAAATGTGATAATCATAATGGCCGACGACATGGGCTATGGCGACCTTGAGTGCTACGGACAAAAGCATATCTCAACGCCCAACATCAACCGCATGGCAAGTGAGGGCATGCTGTTCACGCAGGCTTATGCCGGCAGTCCGGTGTCGGCGCCCAGCCGGGCTTGCATGATGACGGGGCAGCACACCGGCCACACCGAGGTGCGCGGCAACAGAGAGTATTGGGCCGGCTCACCTATGGTGCAGTATGGCGTTAACCGTGATTTTTCGGTGTGCGGTCAGCATCCGTATTCGCCCAACCATGTGATTCTGCCAGAGGTGATGAAGTATTGCGGCTACACCACCGGCATGTTTGGCAAATGGGCTGGCGGCTACGAGGGGTCGTGCTCCACACCCAACCTGCGCGGCGTTGACGAGTTTTATGGCTACGTCTGCCAGTATCAGGCGCATCTTTATTATCCCAATTTCCTCAATCGCTACAGCACGGTGCAAGGCGACACCGCCACGGTGCGTGTGGTGATGGATGACAACATTGCTTATCCCATGTTTGGCAAAGACTACGTCAAGCGCACGCAGTATTCGGCCGACATGATTCACCGTGAAGCCATGAACTGGCTACGTCGGCAAGATGGCAAGCAGCCGTTCTTGGGGCTGTTCACCTACACCTTGCCGCATGCCGAGTTGGTGCAACCCGCCGACTCGATTGTTGATGCATATAAAAAGCGATTCTTCAACGACCGCACATGGGGCGGCAACGAAGGCTCGCGATATAATGCCACCGAGCACACTCATGCGCAGTTCGCCGCCATGATAACGCGCCTCGATGCCTATGTGGGCGAGATTCTGAGCTATCTGCAAGCCAGCGGACTCGATGATAACACCATAGTGATACTCACCAGCGACAACGGGCCACATGAGGAAGGCGGCGCCGACCCCGAATTTTTTGGCCACGACGGCAAGTTGCGCGGGCTCAAGAGGCAATGCCTTGAAGGCGGCATCAGAGTGCCTTTTATTGTGCGTTGGCCGGGCAAGGTGGCAGCAGCAAGTGTGAACCATCATCAGCTGGCGTTCTACGACATTATGCCCACCCTGGCGCAGCTTGGCGGTGTTGATAATGTGCAGAAACAATTTGCCAACCCACGCCTCGAGGTAGATTATTTCGATGGCATCTCGTTTGTGCCCACCCTGTTGGGGCAAGGCGTGCAGCAACAGCACAAATTCCTTTACTGGGAATTTGAAGAAACCAATCAGATAGCACTGCGCATGGGCGACTGGAAGATGGTTGTGCGCAATGGCGTGCCATCGCTCTATAACCTCGCCACCGACCTGCGAGAAACCCTCGACGTGGCATCGGCACACCCCTTGGTGGTTAAAACCATGATTGAAGAAATCTTGCGGCAACACACCCCAAGCCCCCACTTCAAAGTCACCTTGCCAAATCAAACAGCAACCCATTAAGCTTCTAAAAAAAGCAGCCCATTAAATCCCTTTGAATAAACAGCCTTGCCAAATCACCCCGCAAGGCCAAAATCCCCTCACTGTCAGTTCACGCCACCCTCAGGGGCGGTGAATTGGGCAGTGCCGGCTGGCATTGGGCTTTCATGCCCCTTTTTTGGGGGGTGAATGAAGGCCTTTTTCAAGATTCAGTTAACATATCAATATAATCACGTCACGCATTATTGCCGCCATCACTCCGAGCTATGAAGGGTTGATGGGCGCGGGTGTGCTGTAAAAAAAAGCCGCCAAAACATGCAGTATGATGCAACTATTTTGCAGGGGCGAAAAAATTTTTTTGAAAAAATGGTTGTTTTGTGTAATAAAATGAACTTGGTTTGCGTCTAAGTAAATGAAAACTCGCGGGAAATGCTCCGCGGATAACGCATCATCACTCAACAATGGACGAAAAAGAATTTTCACAACTGGTTAAGCAACATAAAAACACCATCTACACGGTGTGCTTTATGTTCTCAAAGGATTCTGAGGAGGTCAACGACTTGTTTCAGGAAGTCCTAATAAATATATGGCAGGGTTTGCCGTCGTTTAAGGGTCAAAGCAGCATGAGCACGTGGATATGGCGCATAAGCCTGAACACTTGCATCTCATGCGAGCGCAAGAAGAAGCGAAACGCCACGGTGCCGCTCACCATGGATGTTGACTTCTTTGAGGACAAGGACAGCGACGCTCAGCAGGTGAGGATGCTCTATGACCGCGTGCACCGGCTAAAGCCTTTTGACCGTGCCATTGTGCTGCTGTGGCTTGAGGGCATCAGCTACGATGAGATTGCCGCCATTGTGGGCATCACGCCAAGCAATGTGGCCACTCGCCTGTTTCGCATACGCGAGCAATTGAAGCAAATGAATAGCAACCAAAATTAAATTAACAAGATATTTCACACATCAATTAAAAAACTCTCTATTAGTATGGAAAACTCCAACGAACTTAAGCAATTGCAAGAGCAATTCAACATACTCAACCGCCGCCTGAGCGAGCAGGAAATTGTGGACGAGAACTTCATTCGTTCATCAATAAGCAAAAACGTGCGTAGCATCAACAGTGACGGGCGCAAAATGACGATACTTGCCGCTGTGGGCATTGTGGCTATTGTGGCCGACCATTATTTGGTGCACTGGTCGTGGTGCTTCACCATTGTCACCTGTGTGTTTATGTTCATCGCCATTTATTTCAATTACTACACTCGCCGCGGACTTAACGATGCAAGTGCCTTGTCGAGCGACCTTGTTGACATGCGCCTTAAGGCTTTGCGCCTGCGCAAGCTGCAAACGCGCTGGTTGTGGTTTGGTATTCCGTTTATCATTGTTTGGCTCACGTGGTTGGCTTATGAAACCGTAAACATCTATTCCGACCCTAAGGCCTTGCTTATTGGCGCTTTGGTGGGCGGCGTGATTGGTGCGATAATTGGATTCAGGCAATACTTGCGCACTCAGCGTCAGGCACTTGAGATTATCAATGACATTGAGAGCCTGAAGCAGAAATGAGCCGCTAAGGCTTGCTAAAGAAAAAAACAACGTCAATTGGGCAACCCCCGGCTGGGGCCATCTAATTGACGTTGGTTTGTTTTTCTCACCCCCCTCTTTGTGGGGGCTATGGTGGTTTAGCTCAGTCCCTCAATCTGACCGTTGATGATGTCAATGCGTCGGGCTTGCGGGTCTTTGGGCAACCCCGGCATGCGCATGATGTCGCCCATGATGGCAACAATCATCTCGGCACCGTTGTTTATCACCACCTCGCGCACGGTCATCTCAAAACCGCTGGTCACGTTATAGGCTTTGGCGTCGGCCGAGAACGAATATTGCGTCTTGGCAATGCACACAGGGTAATGTGCTATGCCCATGTCTTGAATTTGCTTAATCATCTTGTTGGCGGCAGCCGAATAGTTGACCATGGCGGCGCCATAAATCTCGCTTGCCACTCTCTCAATCTTGGTCTTAACGTCGTCGCTGTCGTCATACATCAGTTTGAGCGGCTGCGAGGGCTGGCTGTTGATGGTGTCAATCACCAACTGGGCAAGCTCCAAGCCGCCTTTGCCGCCATCGGCAAACACCGTGTTGAGGGCAAAGCCCACGCCCATCTCGCGGCAGTGTTGCTCAACCAGAGCAATCTCGGCATCGGTGTCGGTGGCATAGCGGTTGAAGGTCACCACCACTTGCTGCCCAAATTTGCGCATATTCTCAATGTGCTTATCAAGGTTCTCAAAGCCGCGGCTAATGCCTTCAAGGTTCTCCTTTTTCATCTCAAATTCCGGCACTCCGCCATGCATCTTAAGCCCCTGAGCGGTGGCAACAATCACTGTGAGGCATGGTTGCAGATGCGCTTTGCGGCATTTGATGTCGAAAAACTTCTCGGCACCCAAGTCGGCACCGAAACCTGCCTCGGTGATGGCATAGTCGGCATAGGTCATAGCCATCTTGGTGGCAATCACCGAGTTGCATCCGTGGGCAATGTTGGCAAACGGACCGCCATGCACAAATGCCGGAGTGTTTTCAAGCGTCTGCACCAAGTTGGGGTTGAGGGCATCTTTTAGCAGCACGGTGATGGCACCGGTCACGCCCAGGTCGTCAACGGTGAATGGGGCGCCCTCATAGGTGTAGCCCAGCAGAATCTGCCCAATGCGACGGTGCAAATCGTCGATATCGGTGGCAAGGCACAAGATTGCCATTATCTCAGAAGCCGGCGTGATGTCGAACCCTGTTTGAGCCGGCACGCCGTCAACGCGCGTTCCCAAGCCGGTGACAATGTTGCGCAGGCAGCGGTCGTTCACGTCGAGCACGCGTTTCCACAGCACTTGGCGCAGTCCCACGCCCTCGTTGCGGTTCTGGTAGATGTAATTGTCGAGCAACGCCGTAATCATGTTGTGTGCCGAGGTGATGGCGTGGAAGTCGCCGGTGAAGTGCAGGTTGATGTTCTCCATTGGCAACACTTGGCTATATCCGCCGCCGGCAGCTCCGCCCTTCATGCCAAAGCAGGGACCCAGCGAAGGTTCGCGCAATGCCACAACGGCATTCTTGCCCAGTTGGCACAAGGCTTGCGCAAGCCCCACGCTCACCGTGGTTTTGCCATTGCCTGCCTTGGTGGGAGTGATGGCTGTCACCAATATCAAGTGGCTCTTGGCACAGCGTTCGTCATCAATCAGCGCCAGCGGCACCTTTGCCATATACGGACCGTAGTTATACACTACTTCGGGGTCAATGCCCATGCGTTCAGCCACAACATTTATGCGCTCAAGCTTAGCTTCACGAGCAATTTGGATGTCAGTCTTCATCAGTTGAAAAAATTATGGTTGATTTGTACGAAAAAAAACTCTTTGTCATTTTAATCACATTGCTCACCACAGAGCTGCAAAGAACGGTGCGGCTATCACGGTGAAAACACCGCACACCACAATAGAGAGGCTGCTCATTGAGCCTTCAACCGGTCCAAGCTCCATGGCTTTGGCTGTGCCTATGGCGTGAGCCGACGAGCCAAGGGCAATGCCGCGGGCTATAGGCTCGGTGATGCGCAGCAGCTTAAACCAGCCCTCGGCAATGATGCCGCCAATCACGCCCGTGATGATAATCACAGCCACTGAGATTGGCACATATCCGCCAAGTTCCTCGGTGACGCCCATGCCTATGGCTGTGGTGATTGACTTGGGCAGGAATGTGACGTAAGAAGCATGGTCGAGGTGCATCAGCCACGACAGGAGCAAGATGATGCACAGGCTCGACATCACACCCGCCACAATACCCATCATCACCGCGCGCACGTTGCGTTTCAGCAGCTCAATCTGCTGATGTAGCGGCACGGCAAGGCAGATGGTTGACGGTGTGAGCAGGTAAGTGATGATGTTTGAACTGCGGCAATAGCTCTCATAGTCGATGCCCAGCAGAGCCAGCGCAATTATCACCAGCACAATGGCAACAAACAGCGGGTTGGCAATAGCCCAACCGGTGATGCGTTTGAGCCACATGCCTATTCCATAAGCGCCAAGGCTAAGAAACACGCCCAGATAAACCGATTGTTTTAGCATCTCGTCAATCATTGCCGCACGCGCCTCCTTTCGTCGGGGTGGCTATGGCGTATCACGCACTGTGTCACCAAGCCTGCTATGCCCATCACCACCAATGTGCTCACCACGGTGATTACCGTGTATTGCAGCAAATGGGCCTTGATAATATCCCATGAGGAGATGAGCCCCACAGCCGACGGAATGAACAATGCCGGCATGATGGCAATGAGCCATGTGCTCACCTCACGAATCTGACGCACCTTTATCCACCCCAATTGCAACGCGGCAAACAGCAACACTATGCCATAGATGCTTGCCGGTATGGGCAGCGAAATGAAGTGGTGCAGCAACTCGCCAATCAGCGAGATTGCTACGATAATCAAAAACTGAAACAAATATTTCATTGCACTAACAATAAAAAATTTCCTTTACCGCTAATTAATTTTGATGTGTGGTTGCATTTGCCGCTCATTGCTTGGCAGGGCACACTTGCTGGGCATATTGGGCAATGATTTGTGCCGACGCCTCAGCGCCCAGGCGCAACGCATTGATGCACAAGTCATAATCCTGGGCATTGCCCCAAGTGAGCCCCGTGTAGTATTTGTGATACAACGAGCGATGGTCGTCGGTGTCGCTCACCAGTTCTCGCGCTTGAGCCTCATTGATGCCATGAGAAGCTGCCGTGGCGGCAATGCGCTCGCTGAGCTCGCCCGAGAGAAACACACTCACCAGGTCGCTGCGGTCGGCAAAGATGCTGTTGCCGCAACGCCCCGTCACAATGCAACTCTCGTTGCCTATGATGGTGTTAAACAGTCGCTTGAAGCGCTTCTTCAACTCGTCTTGCGCCTCATTCCTGTCGCTGATGGCCATAAGGATGTCATCAACCGGATTCTCGTTGAAAAACGGCTCCATCTCATTGCCAAGACCCATTAGGCGAGCCTTGTCTAAAAGCATTTGGCGCGTGTAGAGCGTCAAGCCAAGCTTTTGTGATAATATCTCGCCAATGTGAAAAGCGTTGCAGCCGCATTGGCGCGCAATGGTTATAATCATAAACCTAAAAACATTGAGTTACCTACTATGGCTAATGCCAAAACACAGGAGCAAAGATAGATATAATCTGCGACATTTTGCCCGGCACAGCAGCTAAATTATTGTCCTGCCACAAAATAAAGCCCACGCTTGTGCCACGCGACCCCTGCCACGGCGTTATGAGTGAGATGCTCCTTAAGGGTGCGCATCTGCCCACGCCATA
>JBJECY010000015.1:0-19545 GCA_051871515.1 Muribaculaceae bacterium
ATCAGCCCTAATTTTTCACCTCCCCAAAAAATCTTTATCGGACAGCAATAAAAAATAATATAATTTTGCACCCAATTTATTGAGCCTCGCAAGAAAACGAGCTGCCCATTGAGGTGGGAAGTTGCTCAAAAATGCGGGGGATAATGTAGATTGTTTTTGGCTTTATCTGAGTATTCATTAGATGCAATCTTATTTTTAGTGTCTTAAATTCACCATGACATGCGCAATTTTTGCTTAACGCAATCTGCACCACTTGTTGGGGTGCTGATAGCGAGGCATTGAACTTTTTTGTTTTGAAAAAGAGTGGAAAAGGTTGTGCAGCCGTGGTGATTGAAAATTAGAGTTAGTGGATGTGAAGAATAGAGCATTGGCAACTAAGATGATGTGAATTTATAAAAATTCCTATGATAAAAAACTGTAATGTAAATATTTTATATTAAACACTGTTTTATGAAACGATTAATGTTAATCTTGGCCTGTGCGGTATTGAGCATAGGCGTGATGAGCGCTCAGAAGCGTGTGACCGGTGTGGTTACTGATACTGAGGGCTCTCCAATTGTTGGCGCATCAGTGTTGGTTGACGGTACCAGAATAGGTACATCAACTGATATGGATGGCAAGTTCTCAATCTCAAACATTCCTTCAGGCGCAAAACGTGTGATTGTGTCGTATGTGGGAATGAATTCGAGAGCCTACGATATAGCAGAGGGCTTGAAGGTTGTGCTTGAGTCGAACACTGAGTTGCTCGACGAGGTAGTGGTAACAGCAATGGGCGTGAAGAAGTCACGCAAGGCTCTTGGCTATGCTGTTGACGACCTTAAGGCAGAAGAGCTTAACACCAACGGTACAACCAGCATTGCCAATGCAGTGCAAGGCAAGCTCACTGGTGTTGAGATTCACCAATCATCGGGTGCTCCCGGTGCTTCGGCTGTGATTCAAATACGTGGTGCACGCTCGTTTGACGGCGACAACACTCCACTTTATGTGATTGATGGTATGCCTATCACCAGCACTCCTGACTTCGACACTTCTTCGTCAGTTACCGGTGCCGACTATGCTAACCGCAGCATCGATATCAACCCCGAGGATATTGAGAGCATCAATGTGCTCAAGGGTCAAGCTGCATCGGCTCTTTATGGTATTCGTGCATCAAATGGTGTGATTGTCATCACCACCAAGCGCGGTTCTAAGATTAAGGGCAAGCCAACCGTTACCGTATCAACCAATTTGAGCGCAGAACGCGTTACTCGCAAGTTTGAGCGTCAAACCGTTTATGCACAAGGTAGCAACGGACGCACCTACAACCCAACAACAAGCTTCTCTTGGGGTCCTAAAATCTCAGAGTTGCCAAACGACCCTAACTATGGTGGTAACGTGCAAAACGCTTACACTGCCAATGGTCTTCACCAAGGTGAATACTACAACCCAAAGCGTGCTCTCGCAGGTCTTTCGGGCTGGGAAACTCCTCAGGTTTATGACAACTACGGCGACTTCTTTGGCACCGGCTTCACTGAAAACACCAGCGCAAACATTGCTCAAACCCTCGACAACGTGACTTACTCGTTTAGCGTGAACAACTCTTATCAAGAGGGTGTGATTCCGTCAACTGGTATGAACCGTTGGGGTGCTCGCGGCTTGGTTGACTGGAGCATCAACAGCGAGTGGAAGACCGGCTTCAGCGCCAACTATTCTTCTTCAAAGATTAACTCGGCTCCGGGTGCTAACAGCGGTATTGTGAATGTTGTTTACTCTTGCCCTGCCGAATATAACCTCAAGGGTATTCCTACCCATGTTCCTGGCAACCCAAATCAACAGGTATTGTTCCGCAGCACTTCGTTCAACAACCCTTACTGGTGGGCTGAAAATGACGAATATCTGCAACACACCAACCGTACATTTGGCAATGCTTACCTTGAATACTCACCACGTTTGAGCAATGAGAAGGCTCACCTCACCATTCGTGAGCAAGCCGGTGTTGACTTGTGGACATCAAACTATCGCGACAAGGCTGCCGTTGGTTCGGCTGCTAACAGCAGTGGTGAGATTTCAAACTACGGCGTTCAGAACAACGTGTTCAACAACTTGTTGACTGCTAACTTCACCACTAAGTTTGGTGACGACGACCAATGGGATATTGATGTGGTTTTGGGTAACGAAATCAATCACCAAAACAACCGCACTTGGAGCTACTATGGCAGCAACTTCAACTTCCCTGGTTTTGACAACATTGGCAACGCCACTTCTTACACTTCAAGTGAATATGAGTCGCAAGACCGCACCGTTGGTTTCTTTGGCAGCCTCTCACTCTCATGGGCTAACCAAATCTACCTCACCGTAACCGGCCGTAACGACTATGTATCGACCATGCCGCGCAACAACCGCAGCTTCTTCTATCCATCAGTTTCACTGGGCTGGATTTTCACCGAGCTTTCTGCTCTGAAAAACAACAAGGTGCTCACTTACGGTAAGCTGCGCGCATCGTTTGCTCAAGTAGGTCAAGCAGGCCGTTACTACAACAACTTTGCTTATGTACCTTCTTACGGCGGCGGTTTCTACCTCTATACTCCTGTAACTTATCCATTGCCAAGCGGCATCTCATCTTATGCTCCTTACTATGTGCTCTTTGACCCGAACTTGAAGCCACAGAACACATCGAACTTTGAGGTTGGTACCGACCTCTCGTTCTTCGACAACCGTTTGAGCGTGGAATACACTTACAGCTACCAGAACATCAAGGACCAAATCTTCTCAGTGCCTATCGACGGTGCAACAGGTTATCAATATAAGATGACAAATGCCGGTAAGATGCAAACCTCGTCACACGAACTTTCAGTGAATGGCGAGATTCTCAAGGGCAAGGATTACAGCCTTAACTTGGGCGTTAACTTCACCAAAATCAACAACAAGGTGAAAGAGCTTGCTCCTGGTGTTGAATCAATCTTCCTTGGCGGTTTTGTTGAACCACAGGTGCGCGCACAAGCCGGTTGCACTTATCCTAACCTCTATGGTACAGGCATCAAGCGCGACGAAAACGGCAACATGCTTCTGTTGGGTGGTATGCCACAAGCCACCGGCGACAGCCAGAACTTGGGCAACTGCTCGCCCGACTTCACTATGGGCTTTAACCTTGGCGGTAGCTACAAGCGCGTATCGGTTAGCACCACTTGGAGCTGGCAGAACGGCGGTAAGATTTACCACGGTTCAAACCTTGTGATGAACTACTTTGGTGTGACTAAGGAATCGTTGCCTTATCACGAAGGCACAATGGTTGCTGAAGGCATCGACGAGGCAACCGGACAAAAGAACACTGTTGAAGTGAGCAGCATGGCTTACTTCATGGCACTCAACGACATCACTGAGGCAGGCATTTACGATGCAAGCTACTTGAAGCTGCGCGACGTGACTCTTACCTATCAGTTGCCAAAGATTGGCATGTTCGACATCTCGGTGTTTGGCTTTGCCCGCAACGTGCTCATCTGGGCTAAGATGCCTAACTTCGACCCTGAAGCTTCGCAAGGTAACAACAACATGAGTGGCTACTTTGAACGTTTCTCAGTGCCAGCAACATCGAGCTTTGGTGGCGGTTTGAAGGTGACATTCTAAAAAACTGTGAGGAATAAAACAAGGTATTAAATAAATAAAGATAAAATATCAATGAAGAAAAATATATTTATTGCCATTGCTGCCATGTTTGCACTTGCACTCACTGCATGCTCTGAGGACACAATGGACAAGATAAATGAGGATAAGGGCAATCCTGGCATTGAATTGGTGCCATCGCGCTTGCTCGTTACCGATGCCATGACTTCTACGGCATTCACCACAGTGTCGGGCTCTTATGCCTGGTATCTTTCGCTGCTCACTGAGCAGTATTGCGGCACCGGCGGCAACCAGTTCTACAAGGCTGAGATGCGTAACGCCAACGAATGGGCATCGTCAACAACATTCAACAACGAGTGGAACGGTACCTATGGCAACTTGATGAACATTAAGACCCTCATTGACCGCGCCACTAAAGAAAACTCGGGCGAAACCGACATCTTGGGTATGGCTCAGGTGCTTTGGGTACTCAACTTTGGTGTGCTCACCGACCTTCACGGCGACATCCCTTACAGCGAAGCATTGCAAGGCAGCGATAACCTGCAACCAAAACTCGACAGCCAAGAGAGCATCTATGCCGACTTGCTCAAAGTGCTTGACAGCGCTATTGAAAACCTCACTGCTGCTGAAGAAGCCCGCATGAATAATTGCGGTTCACAAGACCTCTTTTACGGTGGCAAGCTGAGCTCTTGGAAGGCTCTTGCTTATGCTGCTAAGGCTCGTTACCTGATTCACCAAAGCGCAGTTAACCCTTCAGTGATTGCACAAGCTGAAGTTGCTGCTCAAACTGCTGTTGACCTTGGCTTTAACGGCTGCGAACTCAGCGAATTTAATGGCGTTACTTGTGACAACCCTTGGAGCGCATTCCAATGGAGCCGCGGCTATGTTGCCACTTCAACCACTGCCATTGAGCTTATGGAAAGCGTTGAATATCCTTTGATTGACGCTTACACCTATTATACTGTTTATGATTTGGGCTTCTACTATGGCCACACTCCTGGCGACGAGGCTGAGGCACAAGAATCATGGACCGACCTTTATCCTTATTGGCAAGACTTTGGTTCGCAACCTGTACACGTGTTCAGCCGCAGCGAGCTCTATTTCATTCTTGCTGAAGCTCAACTCCGTCAGGGCAAAGATGCCACTGAAGCATTCCAAGAGGGCGTAGCTTCGTTTATCAACGAGGTTGACTCATGGATTGAAGAAGGTCTCGACGGATATGCTTACGCAGAAAGCCTTGGCACACCTAACCTGGAGATGCTTTTCCAACAAAAGTATCTTAGCCAGATTGCCGACGAGCAAATTGAAACTTACAACGATTTGCGCCGTTGTGCCGCTATGGGCGAAAGCTACATCACACTCACCAACCCTCGCAACAACCAAAGCGGTCTTAACCGCTGGCCTTACCTGTTGCCTTATGGCAACGGTTCGGTGCTGAGCAATCCTAATGTTGCTCAAGCTTATGGCGACGGTTCTTATATCTACAGCACTAAGGTGTGGTGGGCTAATAAATAAGCCGTTTCATTTTTAATTTTAATTTATAATTGGTTATGGAGATGTCGGAGCGTGGTGCTTCGGCATCTTTTTTTGTTATCTCATGGAGTGCGAAAATAGCACCTCACGTTGATGAAAAACGCTTGACTAATACGCAAAAAAGTTACCCTTGCCGCACAAGCTGTGGCAAGGGTAATCTGTTTTGATTAGTGATAGTTCCTTTATGTTGCCTCGTGTTGTTCCCTCCAGGGCGGGGGGGAGTGTGAGGTTCACATTACAAATCAAGAGGGGTAGGGATGCTGTCGGGGGTGATTGAGGTGTCAGGCTGATTGATGTTCATAACCACTTTCACGTTGGGGTGAATGGCTTTAAGCAGACGCACCATGTTTGAGAGCTCGTTGCTACGGGCGCGCTTAATGTGGTCTTGATTGACCATAGAGGTAGTTATAAATACTTTCATACGCTTCTCAATCTCGCTCGATTGTTCTGCGGTGATGTTTGGCGATTTCAGGCGCAGTTTGTTGTCGGCGAAGTATTCGTCGAGCAAACGGCGGTCAAGTTGGTAAGCCTCGATGTTCTCTTTTGGCAGTTCCACCACCAGCGTGTCGCCATCAAAACGATATTGCATTTTCTCAAGGTCATATTGCACGGTGATGCGTGCTTTCACGCTATAAACCTCAACGATGTTGTCAATTGTATCTTTGTAGATGGTTTCGTCAACTATTTCCAGGGCATTGTGGCTTGCCATTGTCTTCACGTTCTCAATCTTTGTGTCATAGCCGGTTTTGCGGTTTTTTTCACAGTAATTGTGGTAAATCAGCATGGCAATGAACACAAGCACCAAGAAGATGCATGCATAGATGATATATTTATAATATTTCTTGACAAATGTAATTAGTCGCGGGGTGAATAAATCTAATAGTTGCATGTGAGTAGTGTAGCTAAGTTATTGTTTTATTGTCACTTTCGCGGTATATCCCATATTTTTAAGCATGGTGGTGAAGAAGTCAACGGCTTTTTCTTCGGCTGCTGTGCGCAGCTCGTCAATTTGCTGGTTGCGGTCTTCGCTTAGTTCTTTATTGAGCATTTCGGTGGCTTCGCGGCGCATGTTGGTTCGCTCGGTCTCAGAGATGGCTGAGCGCAGTCCCGATTTCCGCTCGTGATACACTTGCGTTTCAAACTCGGTGCCAAGCGATTTCACCTGCACTTTGGGCAGGTTTATGGTCACCTCTTTCACGCCATTCTTACCGTTGCTCACTGAGATGTCGTCTTCGGAAATGTTGTTGAGGTCAATCACTGCAGCATAGTTGCAGCGTATGCCGTACACGCCAATGCGGTCACCTATCTTTATTAATTGCTCTAAGCTGTTAAGAGTGCTTTTCAGCTGTCCAAGGATGTCATATTTGTCGGGGGCCGACTCTTTGTCTTCGTCGCTGGCGTCGCGCACGGTGTAGATTTTGCTCACCGTGGTGCTTGCAAATTGTATCTCGTTGAGGTCGTGCACGCTGCTGTAAACGCTTTGCACCTCATCGCTGTTGCTGCAAGAGCTTGCTGCCATCAGCCATAGCGCCGAAAATGCTATGACGAGTTTGCTATAGTTTTTTCTCATTCCTTTTTTGTTGTATTTAATGACTCTTTTGTTTTTATGATTGATATGGTTGCCTGAGGCAAAGTTACTGCTTTGTGGGCAGTTGCAGGTTATCAATTTCTACCATTTTTTTGATGCCGCGTGGTGCGGTGGTAGAGAAGGGGTGACTTCATAGATTGATTATTAAAAGATATTTCTGCTTTGTTTCTGCAAAGGTTGTTGCTTGGGTTTATGAAGTCTTTAAATGAAAAGCGGGGCATAATCAAGAATTAATCTTGATAATGCCCCGCCCAGATATTGATTATCAGTGAATGGGTTGGTAGCGTGCCCACTATGGGACGTTGCATTGATATTGTCAGCCCATTGCACTGATGTTTAGCTGACTACATTAGAGAGCGCTCGAGAGGTTGAACTTAGCAAACTCAAGGTCGTTCTTGGCACGGTTAGCAAGAGAAGAGTCGAGCTTAACAGCTTGACGGAGGTTGCTGGTAACCATTTGCTCGTTGTTGGTGCGAGCGCCAAGCACTGCCATGAGGTAGTAAGTGGTGGCGTCTGGAGTGGCGATAGCAGCAAGAGTTTGCTTAGCACCGCTGTAGTCCTTGGTGAGAATCTTAGCGAGGGCAGCGTTGTTGCTTACCGACTTGCCAAATGCGCTGTTAGCAGCGTTGTAGTCACCAGTCTTGATGTAGTAAGTACCAAGAGCTTCGTTGAGACCTTCAGCACCTGCAGCAGCACCAAATTTTTGCTTAGCTTCGCTGTAGTTGTCGTTGATAAGAGCGCAGAGGCCTTGGTTCATGAGAGCTTCGGTGCTCGATGGGTTGAGCTTAGCAGCCTTGTTGAAGTTCTTTGAAGCTGATGCGTAGTCGCCCATCTTGTATTGGCACATACCAAGGTTGTTCCAACCGCGATAGTCCTCAGGATAGATTTCGGTAACGCTCTTGTAAATCTTAGCTTGCTTGTTAACGTCGTCGGTGAGAGTTGCTGCATAGAGCAGTTCTTCAACGGTGAGGCTCTTAGGATTGCTGTTGTAAGCTTCTTCGATTTCGGCATCGCTCTTGCCAATGATGTTGACAGAAGCGGTGAGGCGAGAACGACGGAGTTCAGGAAGCACTTCCTTAGCGAGTTGGTCGAATACTGACGAGAGGTTGCGGATTTCACGCTCGCGTTGCTCTGGGTCTTTATACATTGAGAGAACGCTGAGGATGAGGTTCTTGTCTTGGATGTTGCTTTCGCTAACCAATTGTTGGAAACCTTCCCAGTCTTGAGCGGTGAAGTCGGCAGTGAGTGAACCAAAGTCAGTTACTTCGTTCTTCTTGAGTTCCTTGTCGAGGTAAGCTTGGGTGTTCTTTTCACGACCTTCAGCGATGCGGGTGTTGAGCTTAACACCACCTTCAGGTGAAGCGTAAGAAGAGATGTTGAGTTCTTCAACTTCAAGCTTCTCGTTGTTTTGAGCATCCTTAAGAGTTTGGTGAAGAGCGGTGAGCTCGTCGCTGTTAAGCTCGCTCTTGCGGATGTTTGTTTGGTTGATAAGGAACTTGATGTCGGCAGTCACCTTGTCCTTGATGATGCGTTGGAACTTGTCGTGACCAATAGCTGGAGTCACAGTTGCTGCATCGGCAAGAGTTGAGGTTGCTACAACGCCTTCAGCCACCTTAACACGTGGAAGGGTGTAGGTCTTGCTGCCTTGAGTTACATCGAATGCCAAAACGAGGTCGCTGGTGAGCATCTCAGGAGTGTATTTGTAAGCTACCGGCATGGTGGCTGTACCTCCATAGTTGTAAGAAACTACTGCGTTGTTGCCGCGAACTTTTTCACCTTGCAGGGTGAGAGGAGTGCCTGGAGTTTCCTTGTCACCGTAAACCAAGTATGGGGTAACGGTTACTTCGGCATTTTTTACAAAGAATTTAGCAGGAATGTTGGCAGTCACTGTGGCTGGCACCAAGTCACCTGATGTCTCAAGTGGGTTTGGATTTACTGTGAAGTAGTCAGCTGCAAATGGTTGCATCTTCTTGCTACAGCTTGTAAGCATCATCACGCCTACAGCCATGAATAAAACTAATTTTTTGTTCATAATGATGAATGATAGTTGTATATTATTACAGTTAATGTTAGTTTGTTCTTATTTATTGTCAAAGTTACATTATTTCTGTGAAATAGATATAACGATATGATAGTTTTTTTTGCTTAAAATGTTGAAAATTATTAAAATGCTCATCAAATGCACTTTTTTGGCGCTTTTTAGGCTCTGAAAATGTGCTTTGACGGGCTTTGTTTCAAGCAAAATGGGGTGGAATGTGATTTATGCATATCGTATGCATGTGCGCACATTTATGCAGACTTGGCAATGTTGTTTAGTTGCCCAGCCCACATGCCGAGTGCCTCCGGTTTTTTTCTGCACCAGGGGTGATGCAGGGTGGCACTCGGCAATTTATTTGTGGTTTGGATATCGTTATCTCAGTTGATTGTGGTGAGAATATTGGCGTGTGGCAATAAGGCTTTCAAAGCTGCAAGGCTTGAATGTGTTGTAGCCTGTGTGCCGCCGAAGATTCTGGGCAATCAAAAGTCCATTCCAATAGAAAATAATACTGCATAGAAAATGATGTACAGAATTATCACTGCAATGCCAATGTAGAATCCCAGCTTACACCATTTGCCTGCTTTCTCTGATGCATCAACCGATTCTTGATAGCGGCCTTGAGAATAGAGCGAGCTCACGTTTGCAGCGTTTATGATGCCGATGATACCAAATATCATGCAGCAGAACACTGTCACAAGAATTGACTCAACAAGCCATGTCTTAGGCTGTGGCGGCATTGGCTGTTGGTTGTTGCCCCAAGGGTTGGTTTGTTGCTGATAGGGGTTGAATGGTTGTTGCTGAAATGGCGGCTGTGGAGCGCCAAACAGGGTTGCCAGTTCGGGCACATCTCCGGCGGGCCTCCATTCAGGCATTCCTTCAGTCCACACCAGCGTTTGCTTAGTTAGGTTGTATGAACGCAGTTCTTCAATCTCAAAAGGGCCTTGTTGCTGGCCATTAATTGCCACAAAAAATTTCATATTGCTTTAAATATATTTTAGAGGGTTGATGTTTTTTCTGTTTTCGATTTCTAAGGGAAGAGGAGCTTTCGCGGCATGCAATCAATATCTGCCGTTGTGATACTTCTTCACTGCCTCGGTTATCTCGGTGGCTTGCTTTGATTTGCCGCTTTCCTTAAAGTGGTTGGCAAGCTCAACGGCTGCCTCGGGGCAGTTTTTCTCAAACGAGTTGCGTTGCGACTTTGCATAAGCCTTTTCAATGAGTTCTAAACCGGCTTTTTTGTCTTGTTGCACACCGGCTTCGCCGCGCAGTTGATAGAGGCCGTAGTAAGCTTGACCCTCCATGCTGCCGCCGTCGGCTGCCACCTTGCAGTATTGTGCGGCAAGTTCGGGATTTGGCTCGGTGATTTCAGAGTCGCCTGTGCGGTAGCAGTTCATCACATAGATTGCTGCGTCGCAGTTGCCTGCGTCGGCGGCTTTTTTCATCCATTCAAAGCCCTCGGCCTTCATGCCCTCGCACACCAGATAGAATCCTTTGCGCTCCATAGCATAAGAGCTGCCTTTTTCAATGGCTTTGTCAAGCATGTCGTGAGCAGTCTCGCGGTCCATTTCCACTTCGTTGCCAAAGAAGGTCATGTCGGCAAGACGCACTTGGCTGTCGAGGTCGCCCTCAGCAGCGGCTTTTTTCACATATACTATGGCTTTTGCATAGTTCTCGCTGTCGAAGTATTTTTTACCCAGCTCGGCGTTGCTTTTCCCGGCATCGGCGTTAGCTGTTGTTTTGCGTGCAGTGCTCTTTTGTGTCTTAGAGCGTTGTGTTTGCGCTGTGGCTGGCATAGCCAAGGCAATGATGAGCATAGTTAATGCAATTTTAAGTAACCTGTTCATATCGTGGATTTCAAAAAATTAAATTAATGTTTGTTCACTCAATGTTGTTATTGATTGTTTGTGTAACAAAGGTATATAAAAAATTAATAAACAAGCGATTTTTGACAAAAAATGTTGACGGTGACTGCGTAAAAAGTTTTGCGGCAGTGTTTCGTGACAGCGTTATGGGCATGAAAAAGCCGTGACTTTCTGTGGAAAGCCACGGCTTCAATCAAAATATAGGTTTTTCGTTTACTTCACGTATTTTGAAAAATCGGTTTTGCGCATGTCGCCCTCAGCGAGGAATGTGGTGTGGAATGCCAATGCAGCCTCAAGGGTTGCAGCGGTTTGTCCGCCACGTCCTTGCACGCCAATGCGCAAGTATTCATGCAGCAACGGACGGTATTCGGGGTGAGCGCAGTTGTCGATAATCAAGTTGGCGCGTTGCACCGGGTCAAGGCCGCGCACGTCGGCAATACCTTGTTCGGTGATAATCACGTCAACCGAGTGTTCAGAGTGGTCAACGTGTGACACCATAGGAACGATGGCGCTGATGAGGCCGTCTTTAGCAACCGATGGGCAGCTGAAGATGCTCAGATAGCCGTTGCGGGTGAAGTCGCCTGAACCGCCGATGCCGTTCATCATCTTGGTGCCGGTGACGTGGGTCGAGTTGATGGCGCCGAAGATGTCGGCCTCGAGGGCTGTGTTCATGGCAATAACGCCAAGGCGGCGTATCAAGCCAGGGTTGTTTGAAATTTCTGCCGGACGCAGAATGATGTGTTGCTTAAGCTCGTCGATGTCTTTGTAGAAGTTGAGGATGGCATCGTTTGAGAACGACATTGAGCAGGTGCTCACCAGCTTACATTTGCCGCTCTTAACCAGGTCGAGCACGGTGTCTTGCATCACCTCGGTGTACATGGTGAATGGCGGAATCTCCTTGCTGGCTTCAAGGCCTGCGAGCACAGCGTTAGCCACGTTGCCCACACCGCTTTGTATTGGCAGGAATTCCTTTGGAATGCGGCCGTGGCGCAATTCGTTGGTGAGGAAGTCACACACGTTGGCGCCGATTTGGTTGGTCACCTCGTTGGCTGGAGTGAACTTCGAAATTGTGCCCACGTTCACGTTGGTTTTTACCACGCCAACCACCTTGTCAGGGTCAACTTGCAGATAGGTGCTACCTATGCGGTCGTATGGGGTGTAGAGTGGAATTTCGCGGCGGTAAGGAGGGTCAAGCGGCACATACACGTCGTGCATGCCCTCAAGCCGTGGGTCAAGCTGTTCGTTAAGCTCAATGATGATTTTGTCGGCATATCTCACCCATGTAGGCGCATTTCCCAGGCCAGTGCCAAGAATCACTTTGCCGTCGTCGCTCACTTTGGTGGCTTCGATGATGGCGCAGTGCATTTTGCCAAATGTGCCATAGCGGAATTTTTGTGCCAATTCTGAGAGGTGGAGGTCAAAATAGTGAACTTCGTGGTTGTTGATGTGCTTGCGCAGTTCGGGGGTGTTTTGATAAGGGGTGCGTCGGTTAAGCGCTTGTGCTCGTGAAAGCTCACCGTCAACGGTGTCGCTTGTTGATGCACCGGTGAAGACGCTCACTTTATATTCGCGGCCGGCTTCGTGCTCGCGACGGGCCTTGGCTGCTATTGCTCCTGGCACCACTTTTGGTATACCTGAATAAGTGAATCCTGAGAAACCCAGGTTGTCACCATTGTTAATTAATTCGGCTGCCTCTTCAGCCGAGATGATGGGGAACTTCATTGTCTATATGTTTTTATAGTTATGATTTAATTGTTTATATTGGTTTCAGAATTTGCGCTTTAGTATTTCGTGGGCAATGATTGCTTTGCGCCACTCGTTGCTGCTGTCGGGCAGTTCACCTGATGGCATGGCATAAGCATTATCGCTGTCAATTGATGAATCAGTGACTCTTGCGCCCTCTTTCTCAGGCTCCTCAATGAAATATTGTTCATGCTGGGGTTGAGTGGCAGGAGTGGCTGCGGCAGCTTGTTGCGCCTGCTGCTCGGCAATTTGGCGCGCTTGCAACTCGGCGTTGATTCGCTGTATCAGCTCGCCCAGATTGTTTACTGGAGTATGCTCAGTGGCAGCTTGCGGCTTGTTGTTGGCTTCCCACCAGTCGTCGCTGTCAGATTCGTTGGGTATAGTGGGTGGCGACATAAAAGGACCTTCCCCGGGGTTGTTGCCCGGTTTCTGATGTACCTTTTTTGTCTTTTTGAGGCTGCCAACCATTGATAATGCGATTGACACCACTATTAAAATTATGTACTTTAAAAAATCGGAATCCATACTGAACCTAATTTACTGCAAAAGTAAACAACAAAGAGTTAACAACCAAAATTATTTCTCAAAAAAACAATTAAATCGTAATTTTGAACAGTAAAGTTGAAGAAAAAATTTGTTGGCTGGCTTGTGTTTAGGCGTTGTCCTTTGGGTCTGGCTCATCTTGCCGATTGGGGAAATCGGGGCCATCAACCTCCGGTAAGTAGTATTGCTCAATCTCGCTGGCAAATTCTGTGAGGCGGCCTTGGGTGTAGGCTTTCACGGTCTCGGCGAGCAGGGTTTTTGAGCCAAGTCGTGCCCCTTGCAATGCGAGCATATCGCAGAAATGAGGCTCAACGTCAATCTGTTTGTCCTTCACCATCTTAAACATGTTTTCGTAGCCAGAACTGCTGTTGAGAATGGCTGCGTGGGCATACCATTTCCAAGCGTTGTTGATGTCGTCAGCCGTAGTATAAAAGCCGTTGAGGTAGATGTCGCCCAAAAATTCTGCCGCTAAATATGAACCCAGATGTGAGCACTCCTCAAGTTCGTGTAATATCTCTTGGGCTTTTTCCTGGGTTTGCTCATTTGCTGGGAGTTCACTAAAATGTGATGCCGAGTCCCATGCGAGCAATGCCCTGCAGTTGGAGTTGTGATGGGCGGCTCCTTTGCGCATCTCTGCTATGTAGGCATCGTGGTTTATCACGTTTGATTGTTCGTCGTATTCAGTGCCAAAAGCCATTCTCTCAAACCATGCATCGATGTTGCCTTGCCCGGTGGCGTAATCCAGATATTGAAGAGATTCCTTTTTGTCGCCGAGGAAGAAGTATGCAATGCCCTTAAAATAGAGCCACAGCGAGTATTGCGTGTTTTGGCGGGCGTTGATGTCAATCAGTTGATTGCATATATTCAACATCGTTTTAAGTTGCTCCTGAGAGCCATAGTAAAGCTCTTTTAGTTGTAGAATGGCGGCATACTCGCTTTCTTGATTCAGTGCCATTTCAAGATACTCTTTTGCTTTCAAACGGTCAACGATTGCGAAGTCGCCATTCCTCCAGGCTTCGCTGAGTGCTGCCGTGGCATCGGCAAATCCTTGTTGATGGGCTTTGTTGAAGAAGTCGAGTGATATGTCGATAGATTCTGCAAGTGGCTTGGTGACTATGTGGAATCGGGCGTAAGCAAATTGTGCAATGGCGTTGCCCGAGAGGGCGGCTTGTTTCACCATGTCGATGGTTTCTGGCGAGAGCATGAAGATGCTACTTCGGGTGTAGAACGTGCGCAGAAAGTAGGTCTTGCCAATTTCACTTAATGACAGGTGTGCCTCAATGGTGTAAGGAGCCACTTCGGCAATTTCCGCGTTGTAGGTGAGTGCCGTTTGCACAAGTTCGTCAAAGCAACATTCTTTCATCAGCGTTTTGTAATCAGGCTCGCCAAAAGAAAGCGAATAGGTGTGCCGCTCACGCATGGCGCCGTTGGCATTGCGGATGTCGAAATTGCGCTCCACGTCGGGGACGAGAGTGAACACATGTCCTTGACGGCTGCAAAACAGCAACCGTTGCTCATCGTATGGCGTGACAAACGCAAGCCCATTGAGCGATAACTCGCCCGATTCGCTTACCGAACCAATGGTTTTATCGTAGTGCTTTGGCATGGAGTCAGGCAATCCGCTGTGGTAGCTTGTTACGTCGAGGTTGGCGATTGCCCATTTCCAGGGCAGGCTGTGCATCGGTGAGGTGTCAGCATCGCTCACAAACTCATCGTCTTGCCAAAAGCCATCGTTCGCCTTTTTCCACGAGTGATGTTTCACCGTGCGCTTTTCGTATTGCCCAACAGGGTCGTAGCTTGTTGCTCTGCCCGCGGCGTCGAAATGCGCCGTAGCCATCACCTCGTCGTAGGAACCGTTTACCCAAATGTCTTCCTCTTGCTGTTTGGTGGTGTGGATGATTAAGAACCCGCGCCCGTGCCGTTTGCCTTGGGCAAATTCACCGGCGTAGAAATGCGAGTCGTCGAGAGCAATAATGCCCAAACCGTTGGGAAGCATGGTTGACTTGTCGGTTTCGCCTTGATAGCGGCGGCCATCGGGCAAAAGTGCCCATTCATCGGGGTGGAGTAACATAGTTGTAGGTCTTATTGAGGTTTTTTGCAAATATAACACAATTATTTTCATCTTCCCTAATTGTTGCGGGGAGTAATGAACAGAACATTCCTTTTCTTGCCGGCGTGGGCAGAATAAATTTAAAGGCTGCCGGGAATGAATGTGAAATCTCCGGCAGCCTGAGTTGTGTTTTGTTATATATGTTGGTATTATTTTTAAGGAAAATTGTAGGGTTATTTAAGAAGCATAATTAGGTCGGCATAAGCTGAAAGTAATGCTTGACGAGCGTCGAAATAGTCGGCTTGTGCCGTGGTGTATTCGGCTTGTTTTTCAAGCAACTTTGTAGCTGTGGTCATTCCTGCCGCCATCTTGTTTTGTTCGGTTTTCAGGAGGGATTCTTTGTAATGTGCCGCTTGCTGAGTCACTTGCATGGCAGTGTTGGCGTCGCTGATTTTGCGCCGAGCATTGGCAAGGTCGGTGTTGAACGTCTTTTGCACATATTGCTGGTTTTCAATGGCTTGTTGCAACGCCAGCTTCTGCTGCTTGATTTGCTTGGAAGTGGTGAGCAAGTTTTGCAGATTCCAGCTCAGGCTCACGCCCACAAAGGGGTTGTGGCGGTCAACCACGTCAAGGCTGTTTTGATAGCCATATCCGGCAGTGATGCCAACGTCGGGCAGCAGCGATTGCTGCATCGCTTTCACGGCGAGTTGCGCCTTGTGGGCTGTTTCGTTGGCTTGCATGTGTTGCAGGCTTATGTGGTCGCCCTCGGGGATAAAGGGCATAACGGTGTCGGCAGGCGTTTCTTCAATGTCAACACCATGCAAGTTGATGCCCGATAGCTGATATATTTGGTCGATTAGCGAGCTTTCTTTGTTGCTGTTTTCTTGCAAGATGCGCCGTGCGTTTTGGTTGGCGGTGATGGCTCCTAACACTTGGCTTTGTGTGGTTTTCCCTGCCGAGAGTGCTGCTTGAGCATCGTTGGCTTGCCGGCTGGCAAGGTCAAGGCTCAGCTGCAACGCCTTGGCGCGATATCGCACTGCCATGAGCGCATACACAAGTTGGCGTGTGGTGCACGATAGCTTTGCTGCCGCGAGTTGATGGCTTATGTCAGAGAGCCTATTGTCGGCTTTGGCTATATTCACTGCGGTGTTGATTTTGGGCAATTGCGTGAGCGGCTGATAAAGCAATGCTCCGGCTCCCACGGTTTGGTGCTTGCCAAGAGGCTGATTGATGTTGAGCAGACTGGCGTTGGCAAGCGGAAGTCCGGCGGCAGTGGTCATGTCGCCCAGTGGCAACGTCAGCGAGCCAAGGGTGAAACGATAGACGTATGACGAACCAAGCGCCACCACCGGCAATCGCTTTATCTGGGCTTGCTGCACCGCGGTTTGGTCTTGTAGCACCTGAAGGCGGCTTGCTTCAATAAGATTGTTGCTTGCAAGGGCACTATCCACAATATCGCTGACCGTGGTGGTTTGAGCCATAAGGCTTTGACTATGGCCCATGACAATAAAAATGGTTGCTATGATGATTGATGTGATTGGGCGTTTCATTGCTTGTTTTGTTTTACAATCCATAATAAATAGGCAACAGGCACAATGAGCAGAGCCACCGGCATGCTCCACACCACGCCAAAGGCAATGACGGCGGCAAGAGGGCTCCACATCGACGAACCGGAGATAATCATTGGAATCACGCCAATGGCAGCAGCCATGGCAGTGAGGAAGATGGGGCGCAGACGGCGTTTGCCGCTCTCAACCACGGCTTGGTGCATGGGCATGCCGCCGCGGTGCAACTCGTGGATGTGGTCAACAAGGATTATTGAGTTCCTCACCACAATGCCCGATAGGCAGATGATGCCCAGGAATGCCGAGAAGCCAAAGTTGTTGCCTGTGAGGTATAGCCCCAACAAAGCACCGAATGTGCTGAGCGGTATGGTGAGCAATATCACCAACGTCTCGTTGATGTGGCGAAATTGCAGCAGTATAACAAAGAAAATAAGCAGAAGGCTTATTGCCAACGCCACCAGCATTTCGGCAAAGGTCTCACGGCGGTTCTCGTCCTCGCCGCCATAGGCTATGCTGAATCCTTCGGGCAGTTGCAGCTGTTCAATGGCGGGTTTGGCAAGCGCCAACACCTCGGCAGGCAACGCGTCGTTGCAGAGCTGGCATTGCACTGCCAGTTCTTTCACACCGTTGCGATGGGCAATGCGACCGGGTTTCCATTGCGTGCTGATGGTGGCAACTTGGCTTAACGGCATGCTTTGCCATGTAATGGGTGATGTGATGTAACAATTGCTCAGGTCGGCATTGGCATATTGCGTTGAGTCGGCGGTGAACACCATCACATCAACGGTGTTGTCGGCCTCGCGCAATTCGGTGGCTTTGATACCGTTGAGCGCGGCATAGAGGTTCAGGCTTATGGCTTGCTGAGTGATGCCAAGGCGTGTAGCTTCAGGCTTGGGTGTCACTTTAATGGCAGGATAAGGCTCGTGCCAATTGTTCCAAGTGAGCATGGTGCCCGGAGTGTTACGCAGAATTGAATCGACTTTTTCGCCCAATAGTTGCAACTTAACTGCGTCGTTGCCGCGAATACGTATTTCCACCGGCGAAGCCAACGGCTTGCCTTGTTGCATGAGCTTCACCAACACCCTGCCGGCAGGCACGGCATCGGGCGCTTGGCTGGTGAGTTGCGATGCCAGTTGCAGCGCCGTGGCGTTGTCAACGGTGTTCACCACAATCTGGGCAAAGTTCTCGGCAGGAAACTCGGGCGCGTGGTTGTAGTAGAATCGCGGAGCCGAGTAGCCAATAAACGTGCTGTAATTGTCAATGCGTGAATCGCCGTCGATAAGGCGCGTGATGCTTGCCGCAGCCGCCTCGGTGGTTTGCAGACGTGTGCCGGTGGGCATCCATAGTTCAATCACAAACTGGTTTCTCTCAGCCGATGGGAAGAATTGCTGCCGCAGCCCAAACCGATAGGTGAGCAGAGCCAGTGCCAACGAACCCGCGGCTATTACCATAGTGGCTATTTTGTGCCTTAGACACCAAACGAGCGTGTGGTCATAGTGCTTTTGCATGATTGTGAGCAACGATTTTGACGATTGCTGCTTATTGCCGCTGTTAAGACCCTTTTTGATGAAGGTGAGGCATAGCAAAGGCGTGAAAAGCATGGCAACGACAAACGAAGATGAGAGCGCAATGAGCACGGTGAGCGGGCACGACTCAATAAACTCGCCCACTGCGCCTGAGAGTATGGTCATTGGCAGGAACGCAAAGATTATTGTAAGCGTCGCCACTAAGATTGGCGTGATTAGCTCGGTGGCGCTTTTCCACGCCGCAAGGGCAGGCCTCTCGCCGCGGTCGAGCAAGTCAATATAGTTGTCGGCAACCACTATGGCGTCGTCAACCACCAGCCCAAGCACCACAATGAGCGCCGCCAACGACACTTGTTGCAGCTCAATGCCGCACAGGTTCATCACAGCAAGGGTGATGGCAATGGTCATGGGTATAGCCATTGAAGCCACCATAGCCACGCGCAGCGGCAGCAATAGCATTATCACAATTATCACTGCCACAATGGCAATGAAAAACTCGTTGATGAAATGCCCCACATTGTTGCTCACCACAAGGGGCTGATTGGCTATGAACGTGAAGTCAACGTTCGAGGGGATGTGCTGTTTGGCGTGGCTTATTTTGCTGTTAACCTGTTTGCCAAAGTCAACAATGTTGTTGCCGTGAGCCATCTCAACGCTGATTATCACAGCCTGATTGTTGCCCACTTTGGCAATGGTTGATGGCTTGGCATATTCTCTTGTCACGCGAGCCACGTCTTTCACTCTCACGTCAGAGCCCAGGGGCGAGATGCCCACTATTTGGTTTTCAACGTCGGCTTGTGTTGCGTAGCGTCCGCCGGCAATCACCGAAAAGCTGTTGTTGCCGGTGTCGGCGGCACCGCCGGGCGTGTCGGCGTTTTGCGCTTGCAGCGCGGCAAACACTTGTGCGGCGGTGATGTGATAACGTGCCAATGACGTTGCGTTGAGGGTGATGCTCAGTTGCTCTTGCTGAAAACCGTCGTAGCTGATTTTTGACACCGAGGGTAGGGTGCGCAGCTCGTCGCTGAGCAGTTGGGCATAGTCGCGCAGTTGGCTTGTTGTCACCCCAGTGCCCGAGGTGCCAATGAGCAATGCTTTGGTGTCGCCAAACTCTGAGTTGACCATGGGGCCGATAACGCCGTTGGGCAGCTTGGTTTGCTTAAGCAGCGCCATCTCGTTGCGCAACTTGTTCCAAAAAATGTTCTTTTCTTGTTCGCTCACTTGGCTGGTTAGCTCAACGGTCACCACCACTTTTCCGTCGGACGACACCGAGACGGTGTTGGTCTTTTTCACTTCGTCGAAGCGAAAGATGCAATCCTCAATGTGGCGGGTTACTTGCTCCTCGATTTGCGATGAGCTTGCTCCCGGGTAATAAGCCACCACCAGACCTTGTGGAATACTCATCTTGGGGTCTTCGCGCCGCGGCATCTTTACCAAGGAGTAAACACCCAAGGCAAAAAACAGCACTAACACCGACAAGGTGACTTGCTTGTATTTAAG
>JBJECY010000016.1:0-19382 GCA_051871515.1 Muribaculaceae bacterium
TTGAGGTGAACATTGTGCAGCCCAAGCGGTGGGACATCGAAAGCCCTAACCGCTATCTGGCTCAAACACAAGTGTTTGTTGACGGGAAACTCACCGACACCTACAACACCCCCTTTGGCGTTCGCACCATCGATTTTTCGGTGGCTAACGGATTCAGATTGAATGGTCGCCGCGTGCCCATTCGTGGCGTGTGTCTGCATCACGACCTCGGCTCGCTGGGCGCAGCTTTCAACAAGAGTGCTCTTGAGCGCCAATTGATAATTATGAAAGAAATGGGCTGCAACTCCATTCGCACATCACACAATCCGCCGGCTCCCGAGCTGTTGGAACTGGCTGACAAGATGGGCTTTGTGGTGTGGGACGAGGCGTTCGACGCTTGGAGCGTGGGCAAGCGCAGAAAAGACTACAACCAGCTCTATCGTGAATGGCATGAGAAAGACCTGCTTGCGCTGGTGTACCGCGACCGCAACCACCCCTCGGTGATAATATGGTCAATTGGTAACGAGGTGCTTGAGCAACGCAACATTGAGATGACAAAGCATTTGGCCGACATTATGCGTAAAGCCGACCCCACTCGACCCATCTCAAACGGTTATAACGACCCCGACGGCGGTCGTGAAGTGGGTGCCGTGGCTGCCCTCGACATGATGGGCGTGAACTATTTCTTTGGCCGTCAGGCCGAATGGGATAAGGACCCGCGTTATGCCCAAATGCCAACAATAGGCAGCGAAACATCGTCGTGCGTGTCGTCGCGTGGCGAATACTTCTTTGGCGAGGGTAAGGAAAAGGAATATCAGAATTGGCAGATAACGTCTTACGACAGTGCATCGCCAGGCTGGGGATGTGCCCCCGATGTGCAGTTCCGCACGTTGTATAACTATCCGCATCTGTTGGGCGAATACGTTTGGACCGGCTTTGACTATCTTGGCGAACCAACGCCGTATAACTCCGATGCCACCAATCTGCTCAACTTCCGCAACGACCCAGCCAAGAAAAAGGAACTCGAGGCTGCTTTGGAAGAAATCAGCAAAAAAAGTCCGCCATCGCGCAGCAGCTATTTCGGCATTGTTGATTTGGCTGGCTTCCCCAAGGACCGCTATTATCTCTATCAGTCGCAATGGCGTCCTGACCTGCCCATGACTCACATCCTGCCGCATTGGAACTGGCCTGAGCGCGTTGGTGAGGTCACTCCGGTGCATGTATATACCTCGGGCGACGAGGCCGAGCTATTCCTCAACGGCAAGAGCCAGGGACGCAAGGTGAAGACACCGGGCAAAGACTATCGCCTGGTGTGGGACAATGTGCGCTATCAGCCGGGCGTGCTCAAGGTGGTTTCTTACAAAAACGGCAAGAAATGGAGTGAGGCAGAGATGCGCACCACCGGCAAGGCTAAAAACATAGCGTTGAGCGCCGACCGCACCGAGGTTACCGCCGACGGCGAGGTGTTGGCTTTTGTTTCGCTCAGTATATGCGACAAGGCAGGTCGCGTGGTGCCTCGCAGCAATCAGCTGATACGTTTCTCGGTGGAAGGTGCCGGCGAGATTGTCTCAACCGACAATGGCAACGCCATCGACTTCACGCCGTTCCAGAGCCACGAGCGCAATGCCTACAACGGCCATGCGCTGGTGATTGTGAGGGCAAAGAAGGGCGAAACCGGCAAGATTGTGGTGAAGGCCGAGAGCGATGGCTTGAAAGCCGGCAGCATTGAGCTTGTGAGCAAATAACACATACACTCTTAGCAGAAACAATAGTGTTTTTAATTTGATACGGAAAAAGGCTGATTTCCTGTTGTGGAAGTCGGCCTTTTTCGGTTATACCCACCCCAGATACACCTGCTCTCAGCCATTATTGTAAAATTTTATAATGGCACAAGTTTCGCGAGTGATTTAAGCTGCAATGCCGGCGTGGTGCAGCCTATTGAAAAGCAAATTTTTTGGCGTGGTGCGGTAAAGTTTTTGTGCCTCTTTGGTGTGAATTTAGCTGTTTATAATTAATTTTGCGCAAGCTAAACTAATTTATTAACTCATAAACACCAATTAAACCAATTATGTTAAACCGATTGCTATCATTAATGGCGGGTGCGTTGCTACTGTGTGCGTGCTCGTCAAAGAATAGTTGGGATTTCTCGTCGGACTATTTTAAAATCACAGTTAACGACAAGGGTTACATCACCTCAATGCAAAACATCGCGGTGGAAGGCGGTATGGACTTCGCCGTGCCCGACAAACCTTCGCCCATCATGTCGCTCTACAACGATTCAACCAAAGAGTATTATTATCCTGTTAGCGCATCTTATTCGTGGATGGGCAGTGCCCTCTCGGTGGAGTTTTCCAACGGTTCGGTGGCAAAAATCTGTATCAAGCCAAAAGATAAATACATCAAGATGACTCTTGAAGAACTGAGCAACCGCGACGGTGTTGACGACGTGCAATGGGGCCGTTATCAGACCTCAATCACCAACCTGTTTGGCGACATTATTGGCTGCGCGCGTGACACCAGCGCCACGGTGAACTATGCCATTGGTGTTCTCGCCCTCGACGATAACACCACCGGCGGCAGCTCGGACATTGAAGGCAGCGCCGGACCTAATCAATATGTGATTCATAACCCCGACCCGAAAACCATCGTTATGCCCGATTCGCTGAAAGAGGGCACGGTGCTTCCGCTTGGCGGCGACGGCATCAGCGACGTGGCATTTTTTGCTTATAAGGAGCCGTACTTTCGCTTCACAAGCTCAAATGCCGCTATGGTCAACAGCGACGGTCAGGTGTACATACAATATCACTCACGCGACCGCTCTAAGCCGTTCCAAGTGTGCTATTCGCTTATGCCCAACAAGGAGCAAAACGAGCCTAACCACATCGACGTAGAGCCTATTCCGGGTGTTGACTACATTGGCTCATCAATTGCCCTTTGGGGTGGTCCCGATGATATCGCTCTGATGGATGTGATTCACAACGTGGTGCTTGAAGAGGGTTTGCCTCATCCCACAATCAACGGCAAGTGGGTGAAAGACCCAACCGCGTGCATCCCCGACGTGATTTGCTCGGGCAATCTCTATGACAGTATCCCCTCGTATGTTGAGCAGCTTGGCTTTAAGGCCATCAGCGCCTACGACTTGGGCTTTATCCGTCCTGACCGCAACAAGATGGGCTACATCGACGGTCGCGACTTCTCAAACAAACCGTTCCACCTGACCGGTGGCGACTTATCGACAAAAGATTTTGCCGGCAAACTGCTCAAAAAAGGTGTCTTGGTGGGCCGCGCCTGCATCACCAACGCAATGGCGCCCGGCACAAAGGACGCAAGCCCGGTGCCAACCGACAGCTTGTGCTATCAGCAGAAACGTGTGCTCATGAACAATCTCACTGCCAACGACACTATCATAGAGGTTGACGACCCCACTTATCTTGAAGAAATTGCCAGCTGGGAGGGTCATTGCAAAAACCTGAACATGATAAAGATTGACAAGGAGCTGATTTACTATATGGGCGTTACCGATAGTGTTCCTTATCGTCTGCTCAACGTGAAGCGCGGCTATTGGGGCACAACGCCGGTTTCGCACCTCAAAGGCGAAGACGTGCTAAAACTGCAAGTTACGCTCAACTATGGCTATGAAGGATTGATTCCTAACATCGCTTTGCAAGATGAGATTGCCAAGCTCTATGCCGAGATTTGCGCCGTTAACGATATGCGCTACTACGACTTCGACGGCTTTGAATTTTTGTGGAACAACGGCCACGGATATTACTCAACCAAGCGCTTCTTGCGCAAGATGATGGAGCATGCCAAGAGCTTAGGCGTTGACTACATACGCTTCACCGGCGCAGGCTTCAACGAAGGCTCATGGCACTACCAGAGCATCAACAACTCGGGCGGCGGCACTAACCTCTACGATACCGAACTGCGTGTGTGGGGCAGCTCAACCAGCCAAGGCAAGGATGCACGCGACCAGGAGTATGCCAACTTCTTCCCCGTTTCGTTTGGCATGAACTTCCCCATCAACGCCAATTCAAAGGTCGAGACCTATGAGCATATTCAAGCCGTGTCGGTGGGCTGGGGCGCCACCTATTCGCTCCGCATCAACCAAAACGATGTGGAGAACTGCCCGCAGAAGTATGCCATATTCCGCGCCATACGCACATGGGAAGATGCACGCCGCGCCGATGCATTCCCTGCCGAGCTCAAGAAGCAGCTGCGCAAGCCTGATTATGATTGGCACCTCGAAGCCAACCAAAAGGGCGGCTGGACTCTGCAACAAAGCAAAGACGGCAAGCTGATTAAGACGCATGAACTGATGCCGCGATAAGCGACCGAAAAGGGGGTATAAACAATTAGGGCACGCACTAAATTATGGTGCGTGCCCTAATCATTTTTATGATGAGATGTGAAACTCGCTATCGTTTAGGGATGTCAACCGATGTCTCACACTCGCCTTTCAGGTGTCGGCTGAAGAAGTCAACCAAGCGCCAATAGAAATACTCGTCCATGTCGCCAAAACCGTGGCGTTGCTGAGGCAAATAGAGCATTTCAAAGCGTTTTCCGGCGCGAATGAGCGCGTCAACCACGCGAGTGGTGTTGGCAGGGTGCACGTTGTTGTCAATGTCGCCATGCACAAGCAGCAGGTTGCCTTTCAGGTTACGGGCAATCTCGGGGTTGGTTGAGATGTGGTAAACAAAAGTGGTGTCGCCATCGTCGGTGATTTTTTCTTTCACGCCGTGGTGCGTTTCGCTCCACCAGCGGTTGTAGATGTTGTTATCGTGGTTTCCGGCGCATGCAACGGCTGCCTTAAAGAAGTCGGGGTACATGCACATGGCAGCTGTGCTCATGAAACCGCCGCCCGAGTGTCCGTGAATACCCACGCGGTCAATGTCAATCCATTTATGGCGGTTGGCAAGCTGTTCAATGGCATATTTGTGGTCGGCGAGCGGATAGTCGCGCATGTTGCCATAACCATAGTTGTGATACCACTTTGAGCGGCTTGGGTGTCCGCCGCGTTGGCCCACCGAGATTACCACAAATCCGGCTTGTGCCAGACGGTCGGTGCGCACGGTCATGCGAGTGAACGGGTGATAAACCGCCTCAACTTGCGGACCCGGATAAACATAGTCGATGATAGGATAGACCTTGGTGGTGTCCATGTCGAAAGGCTTGAACATCACGCCGTAGAGGTCGGTGATGCCGTCGGCTGCCTTCACCTTGAATGGCTCGGGGAATTGATAACCGTTGGCAAGCAGTTGCGAGAAGTCGCTCTCTTCAAGGGTCATGATGCGGTTGCCTTGGGTGTCGAGCAGGGCGGTGCACGGTATGGTGTTTACGCGTGAATAGTTGTCAACCACAAAGCGGTTGGCGTCGTCAACCTGCACTTCGTGGAAATAGTCGCCCGGGGTCACCATGCGCAGTCCGGTGCCGTTGAAGCTCACGCGGTAGAGGTGTTCGTAATAGGGGTTCTCGCCCTTTTGCATGCCGCAAGCGGTGAAATAGATGGTGCGAGTGGCGTCGTCAACAGCCACCACCTCCTCAACGTGCCATGGGCCGCGAGTGATGCGGTTGATGAGTTTGCCCTGATTATCGTAGAGATACAGGTGTGCCCAGCCGTCGCGCTCGCTCCAGTGGATGAGGTTGCGGCCCGAGTTTGCCGTGAAAAGCCCGTGCAGTTCCTGATAGGTGTTCATGCGTTCCTCAATGATGGGCACAATGGTGTCGGCTCCAACGGTGTAGCTGCACACGTCAATGCGGTGCAGGTCGCGGCTCGAGCGGCTCAGATAGAAGTGCGTGTCATCGCCCAGCCACACTGACGCCACGTCGTCTTTGCTCTTGTCTTTTTGCTTGATGGGTGCGTATTCCAGTCCCAGAGTCTGGTTCTTGAATTTTGCCGTGCCAATCTCTTTGCGTGAATTGTTGTTCATGTCAAAGATGTAGAGGTGTTCCACCGGAGCCTCTTTCTCGCCCGGCATCTGATATTTGTAGGTTTCAAGGGTGGGGCGAGGCGAAGCCATGGCGTTGATTACCCACAGCTCGCGCACTTGGCGGTTGTCGTCAATGCCTATGACAAAGTGGCGAGAGTCGGGCGACCACATTCCCCACACGCTGCGGCGCTTGCCGTTGCACAAGGTGTCGGTGTTGAGGGTTGAGTGTGGTATGCCGTAGCCAAAGTCTTTCATGCCGTCGGTGGTGAGCTGCACTTCAACAATGGTGCTGTCTTTGTCGTCTTTGAGAGCTTTCAGATAGTCATCGTAGCTCATGCGGTAGAGGTTCAGGTCTTTGGCATAGACCACGGTTTTCTTGTCGGGCGACACGTTGCCCCAGCGGTCGCTTGGGTCTTCCTCGTCCTTGTCTTTGAGGTGCGTGAGGCGTTGGGTGTTGAAGTCCCACTCAAAGAAGTAGATTTTCTTGCCCTGTTTTGGCTTCTTCTTGTCGCCGCCGTCATTCTTCTCGGCGTCGCCCTTCTTGGGCTGCTCCCAATCTTGCGACGATGTCACTTGGAAGGTGAAGGTGTGCCCGTCCTCGCCGGCTTTAAGCTTCTGTATTGGCAGATGCTTAGCCTCAAAGGGGTCTTTCATTATCAGGGTGAGCTGCGAAGCAAGCTCATCGCAGTCCCAGAGCGGAGTTTTTTGCTTAGTGGCTGGGTTCACCACCCACCACATGGTGCCGTTGCTGGTTTTGTAGCTGTACCAAAACATGCTGCCGTTCTGCATCCAGTTGGGCGTGATGCGCGTGCTGAATAGCATGGTGCTGAGCTTGCTGCTGGTGTATTTCTCGGCTTGCAGATAGCCCGGCAGGCGGTCGTTGGCATAGGTTGCAAGGGCACATATTGCCATTATGCAACCCAATGATATATGTTTAAGTCTCATGTTGGTTAGTTGTGATGATAATTAGGTAATGGTTATTCTTTTTTTTACATTTTATTTTACAAATATAGCAAATGTTATTGGTTTTGCCTAATAAATGTTGCAAAAACAGGCATTTTAGTGTGAATTTGTGGATTTTAGTTATGGGTGCTTGTTGTGAATTATGGCAAATTGTAACATCTTGGAAATTGATATGTTTTCCGTTGAATATCAGCGGTTTATGTGTTGGGGTTGATGGCGTTTATTTTGTAATTACTTACACAATCTTATTGTATTTTGGTCGGTGAGATGTGCCATATAAGTGCCTTAAAAAGGTTGTTTTGTCGATAAATTGCATTATCTTACTTTTTGTTTGCACAAAATGACGATTAGTTTGTTTCTGTGACAATGATTCTTCATCTTTGCAAAGAAATGTGAAAGAAGTCATGCTGCAAAGGCAGTTTGTTATAAATGTGAAAATTGAAACGTGCCCTCCCTTTTTTGGGGTGGTTTGATGGCATAAGAGCTTTGCCATAGCGGTTTTTTAATTTTGACGTAGCCTCACCGGGCAGGCATCAGCCATACGTCAAAAAAAAGAATAGTTAACCGCCAATGTTGTTGAAGCGGCAGCAATTAGCTGCGTAGCATTTATTAATTGAGCAGCTGCAGTCTTGCGCATGACAATGCAAATTTTAAGAATAACATTTAAATTAAATAATAAAGCCCATGTAAAAAACTCGTAAGGTTTAAGTGTTAATTTTTAACCATAGTTAAGTTTGATTCGTTGTTATGGACGTGTGGTTGGCGTTTGTGAAATGTGAAAAATGTGAAATGTAAATTAAACGCTCAACCACACTCCCGCAATGAAAGTTGTTAGCGGGAAAAAATATATGATACTTAATCATTACGTGAGAAATGTGACTTTTTTCAATGCTTACCTCAAAGCAGAACATAAATGAGTAAAAACAATACTTAGATAAATAATTTACCTACTAATCAAAAATTATGTAACATTATGAAGTTTAATCCTTTGTCAGGAGCGGATTATTGCTCCAGAAAGAATTTATCTGCATTTAGCATTTCAAGGCTGAGTGCGGGTGTGTTATTCTTTGTGACTTCGGTGATTTCGGCGTCGAGCGTGAGCGCTGTTGAGCCGGGAGAAGAAGTTGCGACATCTGCTATTGTTTCGGCTGAAGTGCCCACTGCGCAGGCTTCACAGAGTGCACGCAAGGTGCAAGTGAGCGGTATTGTTGTTGAGGCTGCCACCGGCGAGCCTGTTGTTGGTGCCACCGTTATGGAGAAAGGCACTACCAATGGCGCTGCCACCGACCTCGACGGCCGTTTCACCCTCAATGTGGCAAGTGCAAACTCAGTGATTGTGGTTTCTTACGTTGGTTGCAGCGATAAGGAAATGCGCGTCACTCCGGGCAAGCCAATGACCATCTCGCTCAAAGAGAGCGCCGAAAGCCTCGATGAGCTTGTGGTTGTGGGTTACGGTGTGCAAAAGAAGGTTAACCTCTCAGGCGCCGTTTCAACTGTTGAAACCAAGCAATTAGAGAATCGTCCTGTGCTCAACGTGGGTAATGCACTGCAAGGTGCTGTTGCCAACCTTAACGTGACTGTTGGTACCGGTCAGGCTATCAGCACTCCATCATTCAACATTCGTGGTACTAACTCAATCAACGGCGGTAGCCCGCTCATCGTTATCGACGGTGTTGCATCGGATGCCGGTGCGCTCAACCGCATGAACCCTAACGACATCGAAAGCATGTCGGTGCTCAAGGATGCCGCTTCTTGCGCCATCTACGGTGCCAAGGCTGCTTATGGTGTTATCTTGGTTACCACCAAGACCGGTAAGAATGAAAAGTTGACTGTTAACTACAACAACAACTTCACCTTCACCACCAACACCAAGATGCCGGAAATCATCTCTGACCCATATATTGTTGCAACCACCCGCAACACTATGGCTTATCCATGGTATAACCTCTACAACCAAGAAACTCTTGATTATGCCAAGAAGGTATCAGAAGACCCAACCATGAGTCCTTACTACCTCACTCCTGGCGGCACATATCAATATTTCGGTCACACCGACTGGATTGATGAGTGCTACAAGAACTTCTCGTTTGCAACCAACCACTCAGTTGACATCTCGGGCAAAACCGATAAGGTTGACTACTATTTCTCGGCTGGTTACAACTACCAAAACGGTATGATTAAGTATAACACCGATACTTACAACCGTTACAACGTTAACAGCAAGTTGACTTTCCACTTGACTGACAACTGGACACTCTCAAACAACACCGTGTTCACCACTTACGACTATAAGGCTCCTACCAACTTGAGCAGCAGCACATTCTGGGAAATCAACCGTCTTTCTCCACTTGATGTGCCAAAGAACCCCGATGGCACATGGACAAGCGCAGGTGCTAACCCACTTGGTTTGTTGCAAGACGGTGGTGACTGGGCAAAGTATGAAACTCGTGTTCGTACACAATTCAACACTCGCTTCGATGTTATCAAGAACGTGCTCTTCTTACAAGGTTCGTTTGCTTACACAAGCAACAAATATCGCCAGAAGTGGTACTATTCTCCAGTAGCTTACACCGATGGTCCTGACCGTCCAATCAAGTGGCAGAATGAAATTACAAGCGCTTATTCTGACAACAACGACAATAAGAGCGTTTACCTTGACCTCTATGCTACTTTCAACAAGACATTTGCCAACAAGCATGCTGTTAACGTGATGGTTGGTTTCAACCAAGAGGAATATGAATACTATGGCACCGAGCTCTCACGCAAGGAACTTATTTCAACCTCTGTTCCATCAATCGACTTGGCAACAGGCGACAAGAACGTAGGCGAATGGATGGGTAGCAAGGCCACACGAAGCGGTTTCGGCCGTGTTGGCTACATCTTCGACGACAAATATATCGTTGAATTTAATGGACGTTACGACGGTACTTCAATCTTCCCGAAGAACGACCGTTTCGTATTCAGCCCTTCAGGCTCATTGGCTTGGGTTGTTTCAAAGGAAAAATTCTTTGACCC
Organism: Muribaculaceae bacterium; assembly: GCA_051871515.1. Classification (GTDB taxonomy): domain Bacteria; phylum Bacteroidota; class Bacteroidia; order Bacteroidales; family Muribaculaceae; genus SFTJ01. Next base: position 9,888 of record JBJECY010000016.1, read on the forward strand.
TGTTAAGAGTGTGGTTAGCTTCTTGAAGCTCCGTGGTTCTTACGGTCGTCTTGGCAACCAAGACCTCTCGTCGTACTATCCTTACCTTGCTACAATGGGTAGCGGTCAGATTGGCGCTATCATCGAGGGCGAACAACCAGTTGCCGTTTACGCTCCTGGCTTGGTATCTGGCTCACTTACTTGGGAAAAGGTTTCAACATTGGACTTCGGTGCCGACATCAACTTCTGGGAGAACCGCATCTCAGTGTCGGGTGACTACTACATCCGCCGCACTAAGGATATGCTCACCGCCGGCAAGCCTCTGCCTGTTGTGCTTGGTACAAGCGTTCCTACTGCTAATGCTGCCGACCTCAAGACTAAGGGTTGGGAATTGACTATTGGCTACCGCGACCAATTTAAGGTTATGGGCAAGCCTCTTAACTTGCAGGTGAACTTCAACATTGCCGACAGCCGTGCTTGGATTACCAAGTTCGACAACCCAACCGGTACACTCAGCAACTACTATGTTGGCTACGAAATGGGCACTATGTGGGGTCTTACCACAGAAGGCTTCTTCACCAGCGACGAGGATATCAAGAACCACGCAAACCAAAATCCTGTGACCTCTTATCCGGGTATGCCACCAACGGCAGCCGGCGACTTGAAGTTTAAGGATATCGACGGCGACGGCATCATCAACGGCGGAGCTTGGACTCTTGAAGACCACGGCGACTACACCATCATTGGTAACACTCGCAACCGCTACACTTATGGTATCAACATCGCAGCTGATTGGAACGGTTTCGACTTCAGCGTATTCTTGCAAGGTGTAGGTAAGAAGGACTACTATCCTGGCTCGGGCGACCTCTATTTCTGGGGTGTTTATGCTCAACCTTGGACCAACATCACCTATGGTAACTACTACGACCACTGGACCGAAGATAATCCTGATGGCTACTTCCCACGTATGAAGTCGTATGTGGCTTACTACACCGAGGCTGCAGAAACTCAAACTCGTTACAAGCAAAATGCTGCTTACTTGCGTTTGAAGAACTTATCGTTTGGTTACACATTGCCAAAAGTCGTTACCGACAAGCTCCACATCACTCGTTTGCGCCTGTTCTTCTCGGGCGACAACTTGGCTGTTTGGTCGGGCTTGTATAAATACTACAAGGTTGACCCAGAAGGTTTGGCTGGTAGTGGCTATCCTTTGCAAAAGGCTATCTCGTGTGGTTTCAATTTGACATTCTAATCATTAGCAGTTTTTAAACAATGAAAATTAAACAATTATTATATATCGGCGTTGCCGCTCTTGCGCTGGCAAGCTGTAACGATGATTTTCTTGAAAGATATCCTGAGGATGCTTTGACAGAGAAAAACTTCTTTAAAAATGTCGCCGACTTGGAGGCTTATAACAATGGTCTCTATAGTTGGGGTGCCGGTACCGATGACAACGTGTCGGACAACACCATGTATTCCGAGTCGAGCAGCGTGTTCAACCGCATGCAAGGCCTCATCACTCCTGAGGAAGTGGGACAATGGAGCTGGACCCGTCTTCGCTCAATCAACTTCTTGATTTGCCGCGTGGGTCAATGCGAGGGTAATGCTGCCGACATCAACCATAACCTGGGTTTGGCTCGCCTCTATCGCGCTAAGGAATATTACAGCAAGGTGCAAACCTATAGCGATGTGCCTTGGTATGGCAAAGACCTGCAAACCACCGACGAGGAAGAACTCTACAAGGCTCAAGACCCTCGCTCACTGGTTGTTGACAGCATCATGGCCGACCTCTCTTTTGCTGTTGAGCACATGAAAGATGGCTCAAGCAAAACCAAAATCTACAAGGTTGTGGCTCTCTATGAGCAGGCTCGCATCGCCCTCAACGAGGGTACTTTCCGCAAGTATCACCCTGAATTGGGATTGAACGACTACGATAAGTTCCTGCAACTTGCCATCACTGCTACACAAGCAATTATGGACAACTACAACTATAGTATTTCTACTTCGCCTTCGGGCAATATGCCTGCTTATCGTGCTCTTTTCAGCAGCCTTGACCTGAGCACTAACCCTGAAGTTATCCTCATGCAAGACAATGATAAGTCACTTGGCCGCAAATACTACATTGGTACGTTGTTCAACTACAATCACTCTATCAGCCGCAGCCTCATGGAAGACTACCTGTATATTACAGAAGACGGCAAGGCTGTGCCTTTCACCAGCATCGAAGGCTACGACAAGATGACCATCACCGAGGTTGGCAAAAACCGCGACCCTCGTATGGATGAAACCATCATGCCTATGGGCTGGACTAAGTCATGGTCAACCAAGCCTGAGCAACAGAAAATGGAATTGGGCGGTTACTCGCAAGTTAAGTTCTGCCGTGATACTCCACAAGATATGTGGGGTTGGGGCGAGGCTTACAACGACCTGCCAATCATCCGCTATGCTCGTATTCTTCTCATCAATGCCGAGGCTAAGGCTGAACTTGGTATCCTCACTCAAGACGATGTTGATGCTACTATCAACCCACTTCGTCGCCGTGTAGGTATGCCTGACGCTAACTTGGCTGAATGGATTAGCAATCCTGACCCTGTGCAAATGGCTCGTTACTCTAATATCAAGAGCAACCAAGCCGGTGCTGTGGCTGAGATTCGCCGCGAACGCCGCATTGAGCTTGCTTGCGAAGGTGTGCGCTACAACGACCTTATGCGTTGGGGCTTGGGTAAACTTCTCACCAAACCTGCCGAAGGTGCTTACATTTCTGGCTGGGGTTACTTCGACATGAATGGTGACGGCATTGAAGACTATGGTTTCTTCCCAACAAGCGACGATGCCAATGCTGCTAAGGCACTTTTGAGCGACGAGGCACGCAATAACGTAAACACCATCATCGTTGACGAAAAGTCGCCAATCTGCCTCTCTGAGGGCGACCACGGACACATCCTTCGTGTTTCGCACGTTAACGCTAACTTTGAATGGGTTGAGCCGAAGTATTACTACAACCCAATTTCGGTTAAGGATATTAACTTGAACCCGAACCTTGTTCAAAACAAGTGGTGGGACGAGAATTGATTTAAAATCCGCTAATAGATAGAACAATAACGATGAAGCTTCGTCATTACTCTGCCCGTGAGGGTGGGTTAATGAACGAAGCTTTTTTGAAATTATTCATTATCTTTGTGGACAATCATAACCTAAAAACAAAACTATCAATGAAGAAGATATTTTTAGCAATTATGCTGATGTTGCCTGCAATAGTGTCAGCGCAGCAATACACCGGCAAAGTGTATGTCGATGCCAATCGCAACGGCTGCTACGACCGCGGCGAGAAGGTGCTTGCCGGCGTGGCTGTGAGCGACGGCTTGAATGTGGTGCAAACCAATGCTAAAGGCTGTTTCACCCTTCCGGGACACGATAAGATGCGCTTTGTGTTTATCACAACCCCATCGGGCTATAAGACTCTCAATGCCTATTATCAGCGCAGCGAGGGCACCGAGAAGCAATATGATTTTGGGTTGCTTCAGTATGACGGCGGCATTGCTGCCGACGGTAGCCACCGCTTTGCTCACATCTCAGATACCGAAATAGGCACCGATGCCGGACAAGAGGAATGGACCGCAAGCATGCGCAACTATGCGGCAAATGAGCATCTGGCTTTCATAATTCACACCGGCGACATCTGCTATCCTGCCGGACTGAAAAGCCACATCAAGGTGATGAACTCAGCCAATATGCCTGAAACGCAAGTGTTCTATGGCATTGGCAATCACGACCTTGTGAGCGGAAAATACGGCGAGGAGATGTTTGAAAACTATTATGGCCCTACGTTCTATTCGTTTGAGGTGGGCAATGTGCACTATATTGTCACTCCAATGTATGGCGGCGACCACGCCCCGAGCTATCGCCGCAAGGACGTGTACCGTTGGCTTGAAAACGACCTGAAGTTTGTGCCAAAGTCAAAGGCAATCTATATGTTCAACCACAGCATTGCCGATGATATGGAGGACTTCCGCCTGCCGCTCGACGACGGCAAGTACATCGACCTGCCTGAGCACAACCTGAAGGCTTGGCTCTATGGCCACTGGCACGTGAACCACATCTACCGCCACGAGAAAACCGGCGTATGCAGCATCTGCACGGCTACGCCCATTTATGGCGGCATCGACCATGCCTCGTCGGCTTGGCGCGTGATGCACATCAACAGCAAAGGCGATTTCACCTCTGAGATGCGTTACACCTACGTCAACAAGAATATGGCAATTGCCTCAATCGTCAATCAGCAGGCTTGTGCCAACGCTCAGGGCGTGGTGCCTTTGTTGGTCAACGTGTATTCGGCCGATGCTAAGGTGGCTAAGGTGAGCTACACTTGCACCTATGCCGGCAAGAAAATCATCAGCAACGCACCCATGAAGCAAAACACCGACTTCAGCTGGGGTGCCGATATGCGCCTCAACCAGGTGCCCAACGGACAGTTTGTTACCGTATGCGTTGATGCCACATACAGCAACGGCGAGACATCTCGGGCTCAACAGGTGTTCTGCTATAACGCCAGCAAGCCTCAGGATGTGGTTGTTGACAAGCCGTGGACCAACCTGCTTGGCAATGCCGCTCACACCGGTTGCAGCACCGACACCTTTGCCAACGTGCAACTGGCTTGGGCCACCAACGTGGGTGAGAACATCTACATGGCTTCGCCGCTTGTGAGCGACGGTGCCGTTTTTGTTGCTACCACCGACGACAACGAAACCGGCAAGGCTTCGATTGTAAAAATCAATGCCGCCACAGGAAAAATCATGTGGCGATGCCCTCTCAAATCGTCAATCCGCAACAGCATCGCCATTGACTGCGGCAAAGTGTTTGCCCAAGACGTGAGCGGACGCTTGTATGCCGTTGATGCACAGAGTGGGGCGCTCGTTTGGGAAAAGGATATGAAGGTGGGCGTAACGCCGCCCATCAACGATGGCTTGATTTGCCACAACGGCGTTTTGTATGCTGGCACCGGCAAGCAGCTCTGTGCCTACGATGCCAATAGCGGCAAGCAGCTGTGGCAAAACATTGCATGGAACCGCGGTGAGGGCTGCACCGCCACTTTGTCGCTGGGCGAGGGTAATGTGCTCATTGGTCACGCTCACTGGGGCGCTCTGCACGCCAACGATGCCGCCACAGGCAAGCACCTGTGGGCATCAACCGATGGCGAACTGTGGCAACGCTCGTCGTCGCCTGCCATGTGGGGCGATGTGATGTATCTGGTGTCGATGCGCTATCTGTTTGTGATTGAGGCACGCACCGGCCGCGTGATTGTGCGCAAGAAGCTCAATTACGATGCCAACGTGTCAACCGTGCCGCTGGTCACCGACAAGGAAATCATCTTTGGTACGTCGGATAACGGCATCCTTGCGCTCGACCGCTCAACCTACGAGGAGAAATGGCACTTCAAGACCGGCACAGCGCTCATCAGCTCGGCCCCTTACACAGGCAACCATCCTGCCACTGTTGAAACCAGTGCGCTGTTGGTGGGCAACACCGTGTATATGGGCGCTTCTGATGGCTATATCTATGCCATTGACCGCACCAACGGTCGTCTGCAGTGGCGCCATAACACCGGCGCACCGGTGTTTGCCACTATGGCAGTGTCGGGCAACACGCTGTTTGCCGTTGACTTCTCAGGCAACGTGTATGCCCTTAGCGGCGTGTTAAAACCAAGTAAATAATTATCTTAGGCTCGGCTGTGGCATAGTTTTGTGTTAAACTAAATGTTGACATTCAAAAAAAACTTCGTCGCAGCCGTTTCCCTAACCTCAAACCTAAAATATGAAACGATTGATACTATCAATGGCATTGCTTGTGCCTGCATGCCTTGTGGCAGCGCAGCAGATTGTGCCATCGTTTGCCTCGCGCAGCCGCACCCCCGGAAACTATGTGATGACCTCACAGGTGAAGGTCAATGCCAATTGCGATGACGCCAACCGCGTTGCCGACCAATTTTCGCGGCGCGTGAAGCGTTTTAGCTGGTTGGGCAATGGTCAGGCCGCCCCGGTGACATTCAGGCTCGTAGAGGGCGTTAAAATGGCTCCTGAGGCGTATGAAATGACCGTCACCCCCGACAGCGTGGTGCTGCGCTCGTCATCCGTGGCAGGATTGATGCACGCGCAGGCTTCGTTGCTGCAATTGGTTGAGGCGGGCAAAGGCACGGTTGAGGCGTGCACGGTGAGCGATGCTCCTCAATACGGCTGGCGTGGACTGATGATTGACGAGAGCCGCCATTTCTTTGGCAAAGAAAAGGTGAAGCAATATCTCGACGTGATGTTCCGCCTGAAGCTCAATGTGTTTCACTGGCACCTCACCGACGAGCCCGGTTGGCGCATTGAGATAAAGCGTTATCCGCTGCTCACCACTGTTGGCGGCGTTGGCAATTGGCACGATGCCACTGCCAAGGCGCAGTATTACACTCAAAACGACATTCGCGAAGTGGTGGCTTATGCTGCCGAGCGTGGCATCATGGTGGTGCCTGAGTTTGATATGCCGGGGCATGCCACTGCGGCTTGCCGGGCTTATCCCGAGCTGTCGGGCGGCGGCGATGGCCGTTGGCGCGGCTTCACCTTCCATCCTTGCCGCGAAACCACCTTTGAGTTTATCAGCAACGTGCTCGATGAGTTGGTGCAGCTTTTCCCGGCGCCATACATCCACATTGGCGGCGACGAAGTGCACTATGGCAACCAGGATTGGTATCGCGACCCTGAGATTCAACAGTTCATTGCCGACAATAAGTTGGTCGATGAGCGTGGGTTGGAGCACTATTTTGTGCGCCGTGTGGCTGACATTGTGGCATCGAAAGGCAAAACAATGATTGGTTGGGACGAGATTGTGGATGCCGGTGTAAGCCCCGACAAGGCTGTGGTGATGTGGTGGCGGCACGACCGCCGTTATCAGCTGCTCAAAGCGCTTGAGTCGGGTTACAGGGTGATTCTCTCTCCGCGCCTGCCCATGTATGGCGACTTTGTGCAGCATCCCTCGCACCGCGTGGGGCGCTACGAGCGTTGCAACAGCGTAGAAGAAGTGCTGCGCTTCCCTGCCGACATTGCTCACCTCTTCAAGGGCTACGAGCACCAAATCATGGGTATGCAATACTCGGTGTGGAGCGAACGCATTGCCGATGCCGGTAGGCTCGATTTCATGACTTTCCCAAGGCTTTTTGCCGTGGCTCAAGCCGCTTGGACACCTCTCGACGGCCGTTCGCAGAAGGCGTTTATGGACCTTCTTCCGGCTTATTTATTGTGGCTCAAAGGGCAGGGAATAGGGTATTTCAATCCGTTTGACCCCGACTCCACGCCCGAACCGCCTGGCCCCGACAAACAGGACATCCTAAAGCAAGGCTGACCTGCCCCCCTGAGAAGAAAATAATAATCCCCAAAAACCATAATTGCTAAACATGAATCATTTTAAGAAATTAGCCTTGATGGCAGCTGCCGCCGTGAGTGTGGCGGCGTCGGGCACAACGCTCACCAGCCCAAGTGGCAACCTCAGCGCCGAGCTGTCGCCCATTGGACAATGCATTGGCATTGAGCTGAAGCAACAGGGCAAGCCGCTCATGCAGGTGCAGGCGTTGCAGTTTGAATTTAAGCGCCCGGGCGTGATTGTGGGCGATTACAAGGTGGTTGACACCGCCCAAAGCACTCACAACGAGCAGTGGAACACCGTTTACGGTGAGCAGGCTGTGGTGACCGACCGCTATAACGCACTCACCATCGCCGTTGAGTCGGCTGGTAATGCCAAGCAGATGTGGATTGACGTGCGCCTCTACGATGAGGGCTTGGCTTTTCGTTATCGGTTTGACAGCACCGACTTCTGGCACCAGACGGTTAATGCCGAGCTTACCCGCTTTATGCTGCCTGCTGATGCCGTGACTTGGGCCACCGACCGCGCTCAGGGCATGTATCAGCGCACCACGGTGGGCGAGCTAAAGGGCGAGGCCGACCGTCCGCAGGTGGTGCAGCTTGCCCCCGATAGCTATGTGGCTATTGGCGAAGCCGCGTTGGTCAATTTCTCGCGTATGAAGCTGAAAAGCGCTGCCGGCGGCTTGCAGTCGGCGCTCAGCGGTGCCGTGCAGCTGCACACTGCCGGATATGAGTCGCCGTGGCGATATGTGATGGTAGGCTCGTCGCCCTCCCGTCTGGCGCAGCAAAACTATTTGTTGCTCAACCTCAACGAGCCTTGCCGCATTGCCGACACAAGTTGGATTAAGCCCGGGCGCGTGATTCGCGAGGTCACCCTCACCACCGAGGGCGGCATGGCATGCGTAGATTTTGCTGCCGCTCACGGCATTGAATATGTTGAATATGACGCCGGATGGTACGGCCCCGAGAACGACCACGCTTCTGATGCCACCACCGTTACCGTTGACCCAGCCCGCTCAAAGGGCGTGCTGCACCTTCACAAAGTGATTGACTATGCTAAGAGCAAGGGCGTGGGCATAATTCTCTACGTCAACCAAAAGGCGCTCACCAATCAGCTCGACGAGATATTGCCGCTGTTTGAGCAATGGGGCGTGAAAGGTGTGAAATACGGCTTCGTTGATGTGGGCGACCAATACGCCACCTCGTGGCTACATCATGCCGTGCGCAAGGCTGCCAAATATCACCTTATGGTGGATATTCACGACGAATACCGCCCCACCGGCTACTCGCGCACCTATCCCAACCTCATCACCCAAGAGGGCATACGAGGCGACGAGGAGAGCCCATCGTTGCAGCACTCCATTCTCACGCTCTACAACCGCATGCTGTGCGGAGCCGGCGACAACACCAACTGCTATTTCTCGGAACGCGTGACCGAGAAAATGAGCGGACGCGCCGCCCAGCTTGCCAAGTTGGTGAGCCTCTACAGCCCGTGGCAATTCATCTATTGGTACGACCGGCCCGAAGCCTCGCCGCGCAACATGGGCGGTGCCGGCTCGGTGCAACCCATCATCAAGGAGGACAACGTGACCGCGTTCTACACCTCGGTGCCCACCGTTTGGCAACAAACGCTGCACCTTGAGGGCGAGATGGAGCAATACTCGGTGGTGGCTCGCCGTTCGGGCGAAAAATGGTATGTGGCAGTGATGAATGTAGGCCCCGAGCGCACCATCACGGTGCCCCTGAGCCAACTGGGCATCACCGGCAAATGCAGCGCCGAGCTCTATCATCAAGCTTCGCCCAAACGACCGCAAGAGGTGAACATAAAACGCCTGAAAGCCACAAAAGACGGTACCATCACATTCACCGTAGGAACATCAACAGGCGCCGTGCTGCACCTGAACCCCCTGTAATCACACAGATACAATCAATTTACCGCGCGCCCCTTCAACCCTCGCACAACCAAGGCCGTAGGGGCGTGTTGCATACGCCCGTTACCCGAAAAAATGTGATGCCACGCCGTAGGGGCGTATAGCAATACGCCCGTTTTCCGATAAAAATATGATTCCATGCCGTAGGGGCGTATAGCAATACGCCCGGCGACCGAAATCAGGGATGATGC
>JBJECY010000017.1:0-19004 GCA_051871515.1 Muribaculaceae bacterium
CCCTGCGATGGAGAGTGGGCTTTGGCCGTTGCACTTCTTATTGGAATCTTTCGTGCGCTTAATTGAAAAAATGTAAGCGCAAACTTTTGTGAATAAATGAGATAATGACTATATTTGCGCAATTTTTAACGAAATAAACGTCTTTTTATATGAAACGCTATTGCCAATTACTAAATTTGCCCAATGACGAAGAACTGATAAAGGGCTACATCAGAGAACACCAACATGTTTGGCCCGAAATACAAGCCGGAATACGTGAGGTGGGTATTCTTGATATGCAAATTTTTCTCTTAGGAAACCAGTCATTTATGATAATGGACACTACCGACGATTTTGATTTTGTGAAAGATAATGCCCGCTTGGCAACATTGCCGCGACAGGCTGAATGGGAGGCTCATGTGGCAAAGTATCAGGGATGCAGTGAGAGCGCCACGTCAACCCAAAAATGGCAATTGATGACCAAAATATTTGAATTGGACAAAGAATAATCAATACTTTATAATGGATATGGCAAAAAAAGTGTTCGTGTCAGGTTGCTACGATTTGTTGCACAGCGGACATGTTGAGTTTTTCAGACAAGCAGCCGAGTATGGCGACTTGTATGTTGGAATTGGTTCAGACAAAACCATTTTAAGTTATAAGAATCACCAAACAGTGTATAAAGAACAGGAACGCCTGTTCATGGTGAAGGCCATAAGATATGTGAAAGATGCTTACATCAATCAAGGCTCGGGGATAATGGATTTTATTCCCACCATTGATATTGTGAAGCCTGACATCTTTGTGGTGAACGAGGATGGCAGCAACGATGATAAGCGCCGCTTCTGTGAGGAGCGTGGCATCGAGTATGTGGTGTTGCAGCGCACGCCTGCCGAGGGTCTTGAAGCTCGCTCAAGCACCAGTTTGAAGTCAAAAACATGCTCTATCCCTACTCGACTTGACCTTGCCGGCACATGGATTGACCAGCCTTATGTGAGCTGTTTGGCTCCGGGATGGGCAATCACCATTAGCCTTGAACCCACGTTTGAAATAAGAAACCGTTGCGGCTTATCGACCTCAACGCGCAATGTGATAAAGAAGATTTGGCCAATGAAGCTGCCCGATATGCAGCCTGAGATGCTTGCTAAACTTGTGTTTTGCTTTGAGAACGACCCTGAGCGTACCGATGGTATCATAAGCGGTGCACAAGATTCAATTGGTATTTGCATCCCTGGTTTGTGCCGCCACTATTATGATGGCCGTTATTGGCCCGACAAGATTGAAACTTGCAACGATGAGAAAATCCTCTTGTGGCTTGAGTCGCACTTATGCCTTGTGCCCATTGAGCCACGCCGTCCGGGGTGCTCGGTGGTTGAAGGCAAGGATATCACGCATCCAAAGGTTGAGAATCTTGCAAGAGCAGCCCAAGCATGTTGGGAGGCTATATTAAGATGCGACCTTGATGCTTTTGCAGAGGCTTATAATGCATCGTTTAATGCTCAAACATCGTTGTTCCCTGCCATGATACGTGACAGCGTGCAGATGTATATTGACCGTTATAAAGTGGAGTCGGGAGTGTTGGCAATGAAGATGCCAGGCGCCGGTGGCGGCGGATATCTGGCGTTGGTGGTTGACGATATCAATAAGTTTGCTGCTGCACATCCTGAAGCCATTGAGTTGCACATACGCCGCAAGTAATTTATGTGGTAGCTCATTGAATCATAACAAGATAAATAAATCCCTGCTTGGCATTGCCAAGCAGGGATTTGTCGTATAAGGGTCAAACGATGTGACTATAATTAGTCAAAAATCTTATCCCAATCTTTCCACACCACTTCGTAACCCAATCGGCGGATGTCGTCGGTTACTTCTTTTGGTGTTCGCGAGTCGCTCACCTCAAATTGTTCAAGGGCATCGGGGGTGCTAACATATCCACCCGGCTCGGTTTTGCTGCCTGCGCTCATTGAGGTGACACCGAGTTTCATCATGTTCTCGCGGAACTTGGGGTCTTCACGAGTTGAATAAGAGATGTCAACATCGTGGTCAAAGATGCGGAAAGCAAAGGTGAGTTGCGCCAATTCTTTCTCGGTCATAATCACATTTGGCTGATAACCACCTTCGGCGGGACGCATTCTTGGGAAGTTAACCGAGAAACGTGTGCGCCAATATTTTTTTTGTAGATAGCGCAGGTGATAAGCCATCATGGTGACGTCGGTGCGCCAATCTTCAAGCCCGATGAGCACGCCCATGCCAATTTTGTGTACTCCGGCAGCTCCCATGCGGTCGTAGCCGTTAACACGCCAATCAAAGATTGACTTCATGCCTCTTGGGTGATACACGTTGTAGCGAGCTTTGTTGTAGGTCTCTTGAAAGCAGACCACTCCGTTAAGCCCCGATTTGGTGAGGCGGAAATAGTCTTTTTCTCTGAGAGGCATCACCTCAATGGTGAGGTTGTTGAAGTAGGGGCGTGCAATTTGCAGAGCACGTTCAAGATAGTTGACACCTGCCAGCGAGGGCCATTCGCCTGTCACAATAAGCAGGTTCTCAAATGGTCCAAGCTTGCGTATGGCTTCACATTCAGCTTTTATCTGGTCCTCGTTGAGAGTGGTGCGCTCAAACTTGTTGTTGTAGTTAAATCCGCAATACACACAGTGGTTTGAACACACATTACTCAAATACAAAGGAATGTACATGCTTATGGTTTTGCCAAAGCGTTCCTGAGTGTAATAATGCGACTTGCGAGCCATTTGTTCAAGAAAAGGCACTGCTGCGGGCGAGATGAGCGCCATGAAGTCGTCAACATTGAGCCTTTCTTTGCCAAGGGCGATTCTCACATCGGCTTGGGTTTTTGCATTAATCCTTGCCGTGGTTTCGTCCCAACTGATTTTTGCTAATTCTTCTGAAAACATTTTTGTTTATTTACCTTTCTCTTTTTCTTTGCATACAGATTGCGTGATTCTCATTGCGCAGAAGTTTGGACCGCACATAGTGCAGAATTTCTCGTTTTCGCTGTGGCTTTGAATGTAGTATTCACGAGCGCGGGCAGGGTCAAGCGAGAGGTTGAACTGGTCTTTCCAACGGAATTGGAAACGAGCCTTGCTCATGGCGTTGTCGCGCACTTGTGCGCCGGGGTGTCCTTTGGCAAGGTCGGCTGCATGAGCTGCAATTTTATAGGCTATAACGCCTTGTCGCACGTCTTCAAGGTTGGGCAGAGCAAGGTGTTCTTTTGGTGTAACATAGCAAATCATGGCAGTTCCCAGCCAAGCAATCTGTGCGGCACCAATTGCCGAGGTGATATGGTCGTAGGCCGGAGCAATGTCGGTGGTTAACGGGCCAAGGGTGTAGAACGGCGCTTCGTGGCAAGCTTGCACTTGACGCTCCATGTTCTCTTTGATTTTGTTCATTGGCACGTGTCCTGGACCTTCAATAATAACTTGCACATCTTTATCCCAAGCGCGTTGGGTGAGTTGTCCCAGCACATCAAGTTCAAGGAATTGAGCACGGTCGTTGGCATCGTAGATGCTGCCCGGACGCATGCCGTCGCCAAGTGAGATTGCCACGTCGTATTGGCTGAGAATGTCGCATATCTCGTCGAAGTGCGTGTAAAGGAAACTCTCTTGATTGTGAAGCACGCACCACTCAGTCATGATGCTGCCTCCGCGCGAAACGCATCCTGTGAGGCGTGAGCCAAGCAGGTTGGCGTGTTCCTTGAGCACGCCGGCGTGAATGGTGAAATAGTCAACGCCTTGCTCGCATTGCTCAATGAGAGTGTCGCGGTAAATTTCCCATGTGAGGTCTTTCACCTTGCCGTTGACTTTTTCAAGTGCTTGGTAGATGGGCACTGTACCCATTGGCACCGGACAATTGCGAATAATCCATTCGCGGGTTTCGTGAATGTTGTTGCCAGTGGAAAGGTCCATGAGGGTGTCGCCGCCCCAATAGCAGCTCCACACGGCTTTGTTCACTTCTTCTTCAATTGATGAACGAAGCGCCGAGTTGCCGATGTTGGTGTTGAGTTTCACAAGGAATTGCTTGCCAATAATCATTGGCTCTGCTTCGGGGTGATTGATGTTGGCAGGGATGATGGCACGTCCGGCAGCAACTTCTTGTCGCACCAACTCGGGCGTGATGTGGCTTTCAATACCCAATTGAGCGTTATTCATGTTTTCGCGAATTGACACATATTCCATCTCGGGCGTGATTTTACCGGCTTTGGCATAAGCCATTTGTGTGATTCGCTTGCCGGCTTTGGCTTTGAGAGGTTTGTGATGAATTGGGAAACGAATATCGTCAAGGCTATGGTCGTTGAGCCGCATTTGTCCATATTCTGAGGTGATTGACGGCAGCTCATACACATCATCGCGTTGCTTAATCCAATCTTCGCGCAGGCGTTTTATGCCTTTGTTGATGTCGATTGGCTGTTGCGGGTCGGTGTATGGGCCGCTGGTGTCGTAAACCAGAACGGGGTCGTTAGGGGTCTCAATGCGTTTCTCACCCTCATAGTTGACGGTTGGGGTGAGATTGATTTGTCTCATTCCCACTTTAATGGGATAAAGCGTGCCGTCAAGATATACTTTTTGTGAAGATGGATAAGAATCCACTTTTATGGTGTTGATTTCCATGCTTATGTTATTTGGGTTAATGGAATTATAATTGTTTGATAATTGTTTAAATGAAGTATAGTTGTCGTTTAATCGAGAAATGCCGTGAGAGGGCTTGTTGCTTGCCCGGGTGCACTTACTGCTCCCAGTCCTGCCAAGAAAGCTTTTCGTCCGGCTTCAACAGCAATGCGGAAAGCATCGGCCATCTCTACCGGGTTGGCAGCCATGGCAATGGCAGTGTTCACTAACACAGCATCGGCTCCCATTTCCATAGCCTCGGCGGCATGCGAAGGTGCACCGATGCCGGCATCAATCACCACTGGCACGTTTGATTCGGCTATGATGATATTGAGCATCTCTTTGGTTTGCAAGCCTTTGTTGGTGCCAATGGGCGCGCCAAGAGGCATCACGGCTGCTGTGCCCACGTCTTCAAGACGTTTACACAAAACAGGGTCGGCTTGAATGTAGGGCAACACCACAAATCCCAGTTTCACCAGTTCCTCGGTGGCCTTGAGTGTTTCAACGGGGTCGGGGAGCAGATATTTGGGGTTTGGATGTATTTCAAGTTTTATGAAATTTGTGCCAAAACATTCGCGCGATAGTTTAGCGGCAAGAACAGCTTCTTGAGCATCTCTCACACCAGAGGTGTTGGGCAGAAATTGCACGGCTTGGCGGTTGATGTGGTTGAGCATATCGTCATCGGCCTCGTTGTCCATGTTGATGCGCTTCATTGCCACGGTTATCATTTGTGATTTTGATGCCAGTATTGATTGCAGCATCAGTTGGTTCGACGAGAACTTTCCTGTTCCCACAAATAGGCGAGAGGTGAATTGGCGGTCGCCCAATTGCAAAATGTCGGTGTTGTTTGTCATTGTTTATTTGAAGTTTAAATAGATTTATCGTTCAGTTTACATTAAAGCAATCCACGTTGTTTGAGCCTTTTTTCAAGAATGTTGTTGAGCAAGTCAACAAAATCTTTGGTGGCTGATGTGGGATTTGCTGCTCGGGTGATGGCGCCTGACACAGCAATGCCATCGATGCCGGTTGCCATGATTGGCTCAATGTCGTCATATTCAATGCCGCCGATAGCCACAAGCGGGATTTCTTTGTTGGTTGATTTTTCCACGGTGACTATGTTGGCATAACCTTGCAAACCTACTACCGGGCTGAGGTTTTTCTTTGTTGTGGTGAATCGATATGGCCCCACGCCAATGTAATCGACATAGACAGGAGAGTGCTCCAGTACATCGTTGAGCGTGTTGGCGGTGGCTCCAATTATAAATTCTTCGCCAAGCATTTCGCGTGCCTGTTTCACATCCATATCGGTTTTGCCCAGATGCACGCCGTCGAGTGCAAGTTCTTTGGCAAGGTCCACGTGGTCGTCAATCACCAATATGGCTTGTGCCTGCTCGCAAAGCGGTTTTATGGCAGTGGCAGTCTCTGCGATGAGTTCTCGTGGAGCGTCTTTCATGCGCAGCTGTATCCACTTGCATCCGCCTGCAAGCACATTGTTGACTTGGTCAATCACGCCTTGCTTGGTTGGCGAGTTTGTGATGAATTGTAGCATAGTTTACTATTTTGTGAGTTTGATAATTTCATTTAGATTGTTCTTAAAATCGGATACGCCAAGTGTGGGGCTGAACAAATGGCCCGAAAAGGCAAATCCGCAAAAAGGCAAGTGCCTGATTTGTGCCACGTTGCTTGGCGTGAGTCCGCCGAGTGCCACCACTCGTTGCAGCAACCCTTGATTGGCATATTGCGTGAGTTCACTTAAGGTGAAATGCGATTGGTAGCCCGGCTTTGAGATGCTGTTGAAAATTGGGCTAAGGAAACAGTAGCTATAACCGGGAGGGCAGTCTTCAACCTCTTGAATTATGTGGCATGATTTGCTGAGCCTTACATTCAGGTTGCTGAAAGCGTTCAGAGCAGGCTCGTTGCCTTTGATGTGAACACCTCCCACGGCATATTCATTGGCAAGATGCCTGTTTGAACCCAATGTGATGTGGCTCAGGTAGCTTGGCTGAATGGCATTGAGATAGGTGCGCATAAGCTGGTCGCTGAAGTTGGGCTTGCGCACATGCACATAGTCAACCCCGGCGTCAATTGCCATTTGCACCCTTAGCGGTTCATCGCCAATGGCGTCCTCCGATGTGATGCCCACAATTATCATATCAACCTCCGTAGAAGGCTTTGATGATAGTTATTTGGTCGCCGTCGTGCAAGACAGTGCTATCCCATTGGTCTTTGGCAACCACTTCGTTGTTTAACGCAAGGGCAATTCCGCTATTGGGTATGTTTGGCACTTGTTCCAAAGCTTGCTTCAGCGTGATGCCTTCAGCAAAAGAGTGCTCTTTTTTGTTGATGATGATGTTCATGATGTTATATGATTATTTGATTTTTAGTTTCATTGGATTCCAACCGTGGTTCACCGGTCCGTGACCGTGACCAATGGCAATGTTGCTGCCGTGCTCAAGCGCTGCGGTGAGATATTCTTTGGCTTTGCCAACAGCCTGTGTCAAAGTGCATCCCAAAGCAAGATGTGCGGCTATTGCCGATGACAGAGTGCAACCAGTGCCATGGGTGTTGTTGGTGGTAATGCGGTGCGACTTAAAGAGTTGAGGCTCTGGCTCGTTGCGCATAAACAGATAGTCGGTCATGGCATTGTCGTCCATGTGTCCGCCTTTTATGAGCACCGCCGGCACATGTTGCAACATACGTTGAGCTGCGGTGCACACATCGTCAACATTGTTAATTGGCATGTTGGCGATGCGCTCTGCCTCGTGCTTGTTGGGCGTGAGCAGCATGCACAGGGGCATAAGTTGCTCAATGAGTGCGTCAATTGCTTGGTCCTGAATGAGTTGATGGCCCGATGTGGAAATCATCACAGGGTCGAGTATCACGTTTGTGGCATGGTGTTGTGCCAGCTTGTTGGCAATTGTGACTATGATGTGCTCGTTCACCGACATGCCAATCTTTATGGCATCGGGGCGAATATCGCTGAAGATGGCGTCGATTTCCAATGCAAGGTGGCTTGGCGGTGTGGGTTGCACATGCGTCACCCCAAGCGTGTTTTGTGCTGTGAGAGCTGTGATGGCGCTCATGCCATAGACTCCCAGTGCTGCGAAGGTTTTCAGGTCGGCTTGTATGCCGGCACCGCCGCTGCAATCAGAGCCTGCTATTGTGAGGCATCGAGGGTAAGTATTTGTTTTGACGTCCATTATGTAAATATTTTTGCTCAATTAGTTGTTAATCTCAAAAGTCTGGTTGATTTTGAGAAACACCGAGCGGCATAATGGGTGATGAATTGAGAGGCTTGGGAAAGATGTCTTTATTTCCACTGACAATTTCCTACGGCGTTGTTGCACGCATCAGGTTCGGAGGGTATAATCTCAGCCTTTTAGCTCAAAAGGCACCCCTATGTCGCCACGACAAAGGTAGGAATTTTATTTTGATTTACGATGTATTGGCGCATAAAAATTGCAGCTTTAAAAAAATAATGTGTAGTGCAGGAGGTGTTAAGTGGCACAAGATTCATGCTTGTTGTGGCATGAAGAACGGCTCGCGTCATGTGCGTAATGAAAAAAACTTGGCGATGGTGCTCGATATTCCGAAAATAAATTGTATTTTTGTATTTGACATAATGTGCATTGTGCGCAGCCGCTTTTAGAAGCGGCTCAAAGCATGGTGTGCATGGTTATATACAGATAATAATATAATAACAACGATATGAATTTTAACATTTCCAGTAAAACTCTTATGCACCACCTGTCGTCAGTGTCGAAGGTGGTGAACTCAAAGAATACGATTACTATTCTTGACAATTTCTTGTTTGACCTTAAAGGCGAAGAACTTATTATTACTGCCAGTGATTCTGACACCACACTAAAGACAAGAATCGTGGTGAATGAAGCAGAGGGTGAGGGCAAGTTTGCCGTTAACGCTAAGCGTCTTAACGAACTGCTAAAGGAACTTCCTGAGCAAGGTCTTAAATTTGAGATTGATGAGACCACT
The DNA here is from genome assembly GCA_051871515.1 of Muribaculaceae bacterium. Lineage (GTDB taxonomy): Bacteria > Bacteroidota > Bacteroidia > Bacteroidales > Muribaculaceae > SFTJ01. The sequence goes on from JBJECY010000017.1 coordinate 8,592, forward strand.
TTTGAGATTAATATTTACTATATGAATGGTAAGTTTAATTTTGTGGGTATCGACGGTAACGAATATCCGCAAAAGGCGCTCAACGATTCTGAGTCGCAAACATTTGCCATTCCTGCCGAAGAGGTTGTAAAGGGTATTAACCAGACCATCTTTGCCGTTGGCACCGAGGATTTGCGCCCGGTGATGATGGGTATTCTGTGGGATATTAAGCCTGATGAGATTGTGTTTGTTGCATCAGACACTCACAAACTGGTGAGATATAAGAACTATCGCACTCAAACTGGTTTGGAGGCATCGTTTATATTGCCCACTAAGCCAGCTTCAATTGTGGCTAACATCTTTGCAAAAGAATCGGGCAATGTGGCAATCACCATCGACAGCAAGTGTGCCACTTTCACCACCGATGATTACACGCTCAATTGCCGCTTTGTGAACGGCCGTTATCCAAAATACAATTCGGTTATTCCGGTGGATAATCCTAACCAACTGTCGATTGACCGCGAGACCCTTTTGGCAGCCATTCGCCGCGTGTCGGTGTTTGCCAGCCAAGGTGGTTTGATTAAGTTTGAATTCCGCCACAACGAGATATTCCTTAAGGCTGAGGACATTGATTATTCAATTCTTGCCGAGGAAACCATTCCATGTGACTACAACGGTGATAACCTGATAATGGGCTTCAACAGGACTCGTGTGATTGAGGTGCTTGACAACATCAACAGTGACACAGTGACCTTGAAACTCTCTGACTCGTCGCGCGCAGGTCTCTTTGAACCTGAGAAACAACTTGAGCAAGAAGACCTTGTGGTGTTGCTCATGCCAATGATGATTTAATGCCCAGGTCAATAACATGGAACTGAATCTTAAAAAACCGTTGGTGTTTTTTGACCTTGAAACCACGGGAGTGAACTATTCGCATGACAAAATCGTGGAATTGAGTTATGTGAAAGTGATGCCCAATGGCACTAAGGAAGAGAACACCTACCGGTTTAATCCTGAGATGCACATCCCCGAACAAGCTACGGCTGTGCATCACATCACCGATGCTGATGTGGCTGATTGCCCAACATTCAGGATGCGTGCAAAAGAAATCTTCAAGGTGTTTGAGGGCAGCGACATAGCAGGATATAATAGCAACCGTTTTGACGTGCCTATGCTCATTGAGGAATTTTTGAGAGCAGGCGTGAACTTCGACTATACGCGATGCCGTTTCATTGATGTGCAGACTATTTTCCACAAGATGGAACAGCGCACATTGGTGGCTGCTTATAAGTTTTACTGCAACAAAGACCTTGAGGCAGCACACTCGGCTAATGCCGACACTATGGCAACCTACGAGGTGCTGAAAGCTCAGCTCGACCGCTACGAAAACTTGCAGAACGACGTGGATTTTTTGGCTGAGTTCTCGGCGCAAAACAAGAATGTTGACTTGGCAGGACGCTTTGTTTATGACGAAAACCGCGTGCCTGTGTTTAACTTCGGCAAATACAAGGGTCAACCGGTGATTAAGGTGCTTGAACGTGATTCGGGCTATTATGGCTGGATGATGCAGGGCGATTTCCCACAGGACACCAAAAACGTGCTCACCAACCTGCGTTTGCAGTCAAAACAGATTTAGCAAAACGCTTGATGCGAACATGAAATTTATGAGAGTGGAGCTAAGACTTAAAATGATGATGGTGGTTGCCGCGCTTGCAATGGCGTGGCAAGGCGTTGCACAGGAGCTAAACTGCAAGGTTGAGATAAATGCCGACAAGGTGCAGAATGCCAACAAGGAGATTTTTGCGACTTTGCAACAAGCCATTTCAGACTATATGAACACTCAAAAATGGACCGACGCACAGTTTGGCACCAATGAGAAGATTGAGTGTAAGCTGTATTTCACCATTAACACTTATGAGGAGCCAAATATATCGGGCGATTTGCAGATACAGTCGATGCGCCCGGTGTATAACAGCAACTACACCACCACAATCATAAATTTCAAGGACACAAAGGTGGAGTTCACCTATGAGCTGAACGAGCCATTGGTTTATTCTGACGTTAATTGGGAGAGCAATCTCACGGGGATTCTCAATTTCTATGCCTATTTGATTATAGCCATGGATTTTGACACTTTTTCGCTCAACGGCGGAGACCCGTACTATGACAAAGCCGCCAATGTGGTGCGCCTGGCTCAGAGTGAGGGCGAAGTGGGATGGAAAGCATTTGAAGACACCAAAAACCGCAGCGCGGTGTTGAGCGCATTCACTGACAAGACCACCTCGGGCATACGAGAGTTGCTGTATAACTATCATCGCAAAGGTCTTGATGAAATGGTGGTGAGCCCCGATAAGGGCCGCTCAATGATAACGCAATGCCTATCGACGTTAAAAAGCGTCTATGACGTGGCGCCCATGTCAGTGTGCATCAGCATGTTTAAAGATGCCAAAATAGATGAGCTGGTGAACGTGTATTCAAAATCGACCATCACTGAGAAAGATAACGTGTTTGAAACGCTCAAAAACATATATCCCACCGAATCGGCGCGATTGAAAAAGATTAAGGAGGAATCAAAATCACAGTAAGTGTAAGCAATGCTCACCCGACTCAACATATCGAATTACGCGCTTATCGACCATGTGGAAATCACATTTAATAAGGGCTTGACAATAATCACTGGCGAAACTGGTGCAGGAAAGTCGATTATTATGGGGGCTTTGTCGCTCATTTTGGGTGAGAGGGCCGATGTGAAGTCGATTCGCGATAAGAATAAAAAAACTGTTATAGAGGCCACTTTCGACGTGAGCCGATTTGACTTGCAAGGATTCTTTGAGGCCAACGATATTGACTATTATCCCAACGAGTGCATCTTGCGCAAAGAACTGAGTGACAACGGACGCTCGCGTGCGTTTGTCAATGATAGCCCTGTGCCCATTAGCGTAATGAAGGAGCTGACTATCAATTTGGTTGACATTCACTCGCAACACAGCAACCTGTTGCTGTCGAAACCGGCTTATCAGCTTAGTGTGCTCGATTGCTTGGCTTGCAACAAAGCATTGCAAGCTGAGTATGCCAGCAGCTACAAAGAGTATCGCTCAATTGCCTCTCAGCTAAACAAGGCTATGGAAGATTTCGGTCGCAACAAGAGCGAGGAAGATTACATACGCTTTCAGTTGCAGCAGCTTGTGCCGCTAAAGTTGCAACCCGGTGAGGATGTGGCACTTGAGGCAGAGCAAAAACAGTTGTCGAATCTCACTGACATCAAGGAAAACCTGTGGCAAGCAGAAAATCTGCTCAATGGCGAGGATAACGGTATTCTTGGACAATTGCTGCAAGCCACCAAAAGTATTGGCAATGTGAGCGAATATGTTGAACAGGCCAAGGAATATGAGGAGCGCATGCAAAGCGCATTGATTGAGCTGAAAGACGTTTGCGGCGCCATCTCAAACATGCAAGAGGGGCTTGACTACAACCCTGAACGGCTGGAGCAAATAAACGACCGCCTCAATACCATCTATTCGCTTGAAACCAAGCACGGTTTGCGCTCGGTTGACGAGCTTATTGAACTGCAACATGGATTTGAGGAAAAAATAAAACTTATAGATAATTCCGATGAAAACATTGAGGCACTGAAAAAGAGCCTTCAAGCAAAGGAAAATGAGTGTCGCCGGTTGGCAGCAAAACTCACTGAAAGTCGCAAGGCAGCCGCAAAGCAATTTAGCGAGGCGGTGATGCGCACATGCTCACCATTAGGGCTGAAAAACATTGTGTTTGACGTGGCGTTTGAGCAAGTGGGGCTTGGCGCAAATGGTGCTGATGCGGTGAAATATATGGTTGCGTTCAACAAAAACCAAGCATTGATGCCAGTTGAAACAACTGCGTCGGGTGGTGAGCTTTCGCGCCTGATGCTTTCAATTAAGGCTATCATTGCCAAGCGTATGAATCTGCCCACCATCATCTTTGATGAGGTTGACACCGGAGTGTCGGGCGACGTAGCCGATAAAATAGGCGAGATGATGAGCGATATGTCGGGCAGCTTGCAGGTGATAGCCATCACGCATTTGCCTCAGGTGGCATCGCGCGGCGATAATCACATAAAGGTGTATAAGACCGACGTTGAGGATTCAACCATTACATCGGTGAAAATGCTTACTGCCGACGAACGCATCAATGAGGTTGCCGCCATGTTGAGTGGCAGCGTGGTTACACAGTCGGCTATTGAAAACGCAAAATCGTTACTTAAGAATAAATTATAAATTAAGGATATGATAGAAAAAGACCAATATATCTTTGGCATTCGTGCTGTGATAGAGGCAATTCAATCAGGCAAAGAGATTGACAAGTTGCTGATAAAAAAAGACATCAGCGGAGAGTTGATAGGCGAGCTGTTTGAATTGGTGAAACAGTTGCATATTCCAGTGCAGAGAGTGCCAATTGAGAAAATCAACCGTATTACGCGCAAAAATCATCAAGGAGTAGTGGCATTTCTCTCGGCAGTGAATTATTATAAGCTTGAGGATGTGGTGCCTGTGTTTTTTGAAGAAGGGCTTAATCCCTTTGTGGTGGTTCTTGACGGAATCACCGACGTGCGCAATTTTGGCGCCATTGCCCGCACCTGTGATTGTGCCGGAGTGAACACCATAGTGATACCTGAGCGCAATAGTGTGAGTGTTAATGCTGACGCACTGAAGACATCAGCCGGTGCCCTCAATTATGTGCCGGTGTGCCGCGAGAAGAATCTTGTGAGTGCGGTGAAATATCTGCAAAGCAGTGGCTATAAGGTGATTGGCGCATCAGAGAAAAGCTCGGTAAACTACACAAAGGTTGATTACACCGGTCCGGTAGCTCTGATTCTTGGCGCTGAAGATAAAGGCATCTCAAACGACGTGCTGAAATTGTGCGATGAGTTTGTGTCGATTCCCGAGTTTGGAAACATCAATTCGCTCAACGTGTCGGTGGCTGGTGGCGTGATGATGTATGAGGTTGTGCGCCAACGACTTAATGACAATCAAAACACTCTTCAGTGATTTTGCTGATGCTGCCTGTTGGGGAGCACAAATTATTTTTGTAACTTTGCATAAAAGTATTAGTTTATGATAAACAGATCATTAATAAGAATTAAGGTTGTGCAGATGGCTTATTCTTATCTGCTCACAAGCAATGAAACTACAATAGCCGATGCTTTGAATCAATTGAATCATAGCTTGGGTAAGGCTTATGAGCTTTATAACTATCTGCTGCAATTGATGATTGAAATCACTGAATTGCAAGACCTGAAAATAGATGAGGCAAAAAACAAATACCTGCCAAGCGAGGAGGATTTGAATCCAAATACACGTTTCATTGACAATGAGTTCATTGCACGATTGCGCAACGATGAGGCTTTTTGTGACTACATTAGCGAACATAAGCTCACATGGAAGAACGATGATGTGTTCATGAAGCTCATCTTGTTTAAAGTGACACATTCAGAGGTGTATGAGGAATATATGAATGCCGAATCGACTGACTTTGCCAAGGATTGTGAATTATGGAAACAGCTCATGCGTCAGGTGATATTGCCCGATGAGAATCTTGCCGAGGCGCTTGAGAGCAAATCAGTGTATTGGAACGACGACTTAGACACTATGGGCACATTTGTCATTAAGACCATTCGTCGTTTTCAGGATGGCGAGCAAGAGCCTGTGTTGCCAATGTATAAAGATGCTGAGGATGCTGAGTTTGGCAAGAAACTCTTTTTGCTTGCAGTCAGGTCGAAAGAAGCCAACGATGAAGAGATTGACAAGTTTATCACCGATAAATGGGATGTTGACCGAGTGGCATTTATGGACCGCGTGATAATGAATGTGTGCATCACCGAGATTAAGGAATTCCCGTTGATACCTACATCGGTTTCGCTCAACGAATATATAGAGGTTGCAAAATATTATAGCACACCCAAGAGCGGCAATTTTATCAATGGCGTGCTCAATGCTATGGTGCGTGACATGAAAGCTAAGAGAACCATTGTGAAAGACTAATGAAATAAATTAAACAATAAAAATAAAAAAAGATTTTAAGAACTATGACAATTTTAAATGTATTGTTGCAAGCTTCTGCTGGTGGCGGAATGAGCAGCTTGTTGATGATAGTTGCTTTGATTGTGATTTTCTATTTCTTTATCATTCGTCCACAATCAAAGAAACAAAAAGAGATTCGCAAATTCCGTGATTCGCTCAAGAATGGCGATAAGGTGGTGACCGCCGGCGGAATCTATGGCAAAATCAAGGAAATCAAAGATAATGTGGTGATTCTTGAAATTGCAGACGGTGTGAGGATTCGCATTGACAAGGGCTCAATCTATCAGACTGTGCAAGATGCGAGCGATAGCCAAGCTAACAATGGCAACACTCCCAGCGCAAAGTGATAATTAGCAAAAAATGAATTCTTAAGCCATTCAATGTGAAGTCATCGAATGGCTTTGTTTACATTAATGAATAAATTAGCAGAATTATGGGCAAATCAGAATTATTAGGCGCAGTGAAGGATTTTATGAAAAGTCCTGTGGCAAAGAAGGTGTTTTCTTATCTTTGTTTTGTGGCTGTGTCGGCAGTGTTTTGGTTGGTGAACATGGCCAATAAGACATCGGTTCACGATGTGGAACTGCCTTTTGAGATTGTCAATGTGCCCGATTCTGTGATTTTCTTATCCGACTCTCCGCATAAAATCAATGTCTCTATTAGAGAAACCGGCATTAACGCTTTCTTCAAGAAGAAGGTGAAAATCTCGGTGAAATTCTCGGACTATGACATGGGTAGTGGCGTGTTTCGCATCAATTTGCAGCAGCTGAGCGCAAAAATCAGAGAGAAATATAGCCACGAATCAATGATAAACAGCATTATGCCTGATTCAATTACGCTGCGATACGTTGACCCGCGCCGCGATTTCAGGCGAGTGCCCATTGTTCTTGATTTCACGGCTAAGGCCAATATGCAATATGAGATAGTGGGTGCCATCACCATGTCATGCGACTCAGTAATGGTTTATGCCGACCATGATGACCTTACTGACGTGTCGGAGGTATATACATATCATGTTGATGAAAAAGAACTTACCGATACGCTATATCGTAAAGTGTCGATTTCACCAATCAAAAATGTGCGTATTGAGCCGCGAGAAATCACAGTGATGGTGCCGGTTGAGAAACTCATTAAGAAGGTGCGCAGCATTCCGGTGGTGGTGAAAAACCGCCCCGATAATGTGAATGTAATCACGTTCCCCAATACGGTGAAAGTGTCATATTTGGTGCCCAAGAGCCAGTATAACAATTCCGACAAGCGAATTTCGGCGATAGTTGATTATAACGATATTCTCTATTCTCCCAAAGCAAATAAAGTGGAATTGCGCATTGGCGAGGTGCCTATGGTATATAAGAATGTGTCGCTTGAAACCGACAGCGTGGAATATATCATTGAACGCTCATTGTGATGAGATTGATTGCTATAGTTGGAGGCATTGGCAGCGGCAAGAGTGTGGTTTCACACTTATTGCGATTGATGGGCTATGAAGTGTATGACTGCGATAGCCGTGCCAAGGAGTTGATGAATTCTTCAGAAGTGATTAAGCGCCAGTTGTGTGCCTTGTTTGGGCAAGAGGTGATTGCCGCTGACGGGAAGATTAACAAACCGCTGCTTGGCAGCATCATCTTCAACAATGATGAAGCATTGGCAAAGGTGAACTCAATTGTTCATCCGGTGGTGGTGGAAGACGTGTTGAGGCAAGCTAACAGATGTGGCAAAGATGCTTATTTTGTTGAAACCGCTTTACCCAAGGAGAGTGGACTTGACTCGGCAGCAGACGAGGTTTGGCTGATTGATGCACCTGAGGAATTGCGCATTGAGCGTGTGATGGCTCGTAATGCTTTGACGCGCGAACAAGTGCATGAACGCATTGCCAATCAAGACTTTAGCAACCTTAATAATGACGTTGTACACACTTTGCTCAACGATGGCGTGTCAGCTCTTATGCCGCAAGTGCTTGAGCTGCTGCGCTGAAGTGATGATGAAAACAAATTCCAAAAATATTTAAGATTTTTTCCCTAAAATGATGCAACAAGGCGAAGCTATCTATAACAGGACACAGCTGCTTTTGGGCGAGCAATATGTTGCTGCAGCCGCGCGGCAACGTGTGATAATCTTTGGCGTTGGCGGTGTTGGCAGTTGGTGTGCCGAGGCACTGTTGAGGTCGGGGTTCACCAACCTTACCATTGTTGATAGTGACTTGGTGTGCATCACCAACGTTAATCGCCAATTGATGGCGACAAGCCAAAACATTGGAACGGTGAAGGTTGAGGCTTTGAAACAGCGATTGCTGAGCATCAATGCCGATGCCAACATTTGCGCGGTCAACGATGTTTATAATAAAACCACTGCCGAGAAATATCGTCTTGAAGATTACGACTATATTATTGACTGCATTGACAGCCTGAGTGACAAGGCAGAGCTTATAATCAATGCCACGGCAGTGAAAAAGGCATTTTTCTCGTCGATGGGTGCAGCGTTGAAGATTAATCCCACCAAAGTGAGTGTGGCAGAGTTTTGGAAAGTTGAAGGCTGTCCTTTGGCTCGTGCATTACGCAAGCGGTTTAAGCATCAGCAACGATATCCGCGCAGCAAATTTCTGTGTGTTTATAGCGATGAGTTGCTGTGCAACCAGGGCGAGGCAATGGATTGCTGCGATTGCCCCACACTTTGTGCCAAAGCAAGCATTGAGAGCGCCGATAAAGGGGCGGGCTTTGTGAAAGGGCAAACCAATGGTTCGCTTGTGCATATCACCGGCATTTACGGATTCACCATTGCGGGTTTGGTGATGGAGCATTTGCTAAAACAGTTGCAAAAGACGCTTTGAAAAGTGGTGAAAAAAGCACCTCTATTATTCAAAAACAACCATATTGGCTTTGAGGCTTATATTGGCAATTAAACTTTGAAATTTTTATGAGGTCAAAATGATGAAAATAATAATAAATGTTATTATTTTTGATTCATGAAAACTTAGATACAGAGAAAGGGACAATACGATGAAAAGGATTTACAGAAATATGGTAATAGCACTGGTTGGACTGTCGATGATGACAAGTTGCAGCATGTGGAACAACGAAACCAATGGCGCAATACTTGGCGGCGTGGGTGGAGCCATCTTGGGTGGCGCATTAGGCGAAGTATTGGGCGGTCCTCGCGGTGGTGATATAGGTTCTCAAATTGGTGCCACCATTGGAACTGTGGCAGGTGCCTCGGCAGGTCGTGAACAAGACCGCCGTGAGATTCAGAGATATTACAGCAACCAAAGCAATGGCGGCTATTACGATGAAAACTATCAGAAACAAGGCAGCTACTATGATGAGCAATCGGGGTTCACTTATGTGCGCATGAATAATGAAGGTGATTTCACGTTCAAATCGGGTAGCACCACGCTTACAAGAAATCCGCAAAACGAACTTAATAACATCTGCAAAAAACTATTGAGTTGCAACAACGATGTGTATGTCTATGGTAGTGCCGACAGCAGTGAGCGTAATGCTGTGAAACTATCAGAGCAACGTGCCAAGTTAATTGCTAATCAACTGATGAGTAGAGGCGTGCTAAGTCGCCGCATCCACATTGTGGCACTTGGCAGCGACAGCCCAATTGGCGATAATTCAACCTCGCGTGGGCGTGCTCTTAACCGCAGTGTAGAGGTCTTTTTAGTGAAATAAATTGTTTTGGCAGCTCACAATAAAGGCTGCTGATGAATTAAGATAAATAATAAGCGTGCGTGGGTTGTGGAAACGCTAAACGGTGTGAAACAACATGCGCACGCTTCTTTTGTGTTTACATTTCATTTCTTAACATTGGTTTTGGGTTTTATTGATAGCATTTTCTATTTGCTGAGACGTGGTTTTTTTTGTACATTTACAGCCAAATGAAAAGGACAATTATGATAATTGCTGCAGCTATGTTGGTGACATTGGCTGCAGCGCCCAAAGGACTAAAGGGCAAAGTGATATATGTGAACCCTGGGCATGGAGGATGGACCACAGGTGACCGCCCGACACCCACCGTAAACTATGAATATATGGATACGCTTGGCTTTTTTGAGTCGAAGAGCAATCTGTGGAAAGGTCTTGAATTGCAAAAGAAACTGCAAGCCGATGGCGCACATGTGATAATGAGCCGCACACGCAATGGCTTTGTTACGCGTGACTTGATTGAACGAGGCATTGTGAACGAAAATTCGCCCCATGGAGCCAAGGAAGGAGCCGCAACCAGTCGCGGCCGCGCCGAGACAGCCTGCGATGAATATGGTCAACAGCAAATTGTGGGCTTGGAACGCATAGCTTGCCAAGTTGACTCGTTGCGCCCTGATTATCCTTAATTCCGCAACTTAGTTATTAGTATTTGTTTTTAAGTACCTGAGCAA
>JBJECY010000018.1:0-18965 GCA_051871515.1 Muribaculaceae bacterium
TGAGGCTCTTGCATAGCCTATCTAAGTTGAACAGACAATGTCAGAGCCCACGCCGATATGAACATCACCGCCGTTATGAGTGCCGCAAGCACTGCGTGCGCCCTCTCCAAAAAAGAATTTGATGGGGCTGCCGGCTTGGTGCTTGTGGTTTCTCAGTGTGTAGATGACTTAAATCACACCCGGGAGCATCTACCATTGACCACGTTGGAGACTTAGATACTGAGAAGGTTGCAAGATTTCAGTGTGTCTCAAACACAGCGTTGAGTAAACGCATTAATATGTTAAAAAATTCGTAGGACTTATTTCCCTCCTATGCCTATTGTGGCTGATTGGGGTAATGGGAAAGTTGTCTTTCTTAATTTAAACAAAGGTATAAATAAAATTCTTTATTTTTAATTTTTGAGGGAACTTTTTTGGTATCTCATGGTTGTGCTCACGGTGAGTTGCAGTGAAAGGTGGCTAATGAGTGGCCATATGTGATGGCGATGAGGGGCGTTGTGAACTTATTGAGGGATAGAATGATGGTGTGGTTTATGCAAATAATGGTTGAGGCTATAATAATAAGGCAGAGGCAGCCCGGGTGGGCGGCCCCTGCCTAAAAGTAGGAGTGAGGAGAGTGCGTGGTGTTATGGTTTTTGACTCACCACTTGGCCTTTGGAGTTGAGAAGCTCACCTTCTTCAAAACTGATGATTGAGCAGAGGTAGAGGTCACGACTGATGGCTGTTATTCTTCTGTAAGAAGGTGGAGTAACGAATTTGCCGTCAGGTGTCATAAGACCGTACCAGTCACGTTCTGCTTCGTAGATGAGGCATTGCGCTGTTTCTTCAAGACGATAATACTGCATAGTTCCTTCTTCATCGGAAGATATGCTGTATTCCAGTTCGGGCTTCTCATAGGTCAGGTAGTTGATTGAAGTAATCTGGTAACCTCCCATTTGGTTGCCTTGGTAATCGTAGTGCAATATGTGATGCGAGGGTAGAGTCACCGAGATATAGTCATCGTATAACAATATTGAGCCCTCGGGTATTGATAGAATGGACTCCAATTGTGAGTTGAGCAATGTGGTTTGTTTATCGGGTCGGGTTGCAATCCAATAATCATTGTCCCAAGTGATGCTTTCAAACTCGGGTTGCAGCACATAGTTGCCTGAATGGTCAATCAAACCCCAGGTATCGGTGTCTTTTTGATGCAGTACGCAGTAGCCTTTGTGGAACGAGCCTATCACGTCATCGTGCTGATACTCCAGACCAGTGTCGATGACTATGTTGCCGTATTTATCAATATACTTGAGTGTGCCATTTGATATGGTGGCAGCAAGTCCGTCGGAGAATACCCATGCGTGTTCATAAATAGCATCAATCACGGGTTCTCCGGTGAATTTGTTGAAGTATCCGCGTTTGTCTCCGTTACTGTAGCACACCAAAGAGTCTCCATCGGGAGAGATGGCTATCCAATGTAATCCTTTGATGCTTTTTTTGCCGTTATGGTCGCATATGTAATCTTTGTCATAATTGTCGCTGTAATAAGCTTTGTAGTACAACACGTTGTCGGAGAGCATTGTTATGTAGTAATCTTCATCAAAGTGGTGCCTATGGCAAGCTTTGAGTTCTGAATATGCTTCAATGCTGAGCACAACGGCAAATATAACCATGATAATGGCAAAGCAAGTTAATACTACACGCCTTAATGCGATGCCGTATTTCGATTTGTCGGTCATACCCGTCATGGTTGCCAAGCAGTTAAACAGGCCTGCAATGATGGTTGCGATTGCGTTCCAAAGGAGTATAAATGCTCTTTTGAAAGTAGTGAGTTTAAAAGGTGCTTTCATTAGTCTTCCTCCTCTTCTTCATTAAATGCTTCATCGGCGATGGAGCTGATACGGCTTTTTATGTTTAGGAAATTGCCGCGTGACTTCAGATTGTGGACTCTCTCAAAGATGCGTGAACGGGTGTTGGCATCCTTCTCCATTGACTGTTGTGTGCCTTGGTCGCTATATTCAAAGTTGCGCGAGTGGTGAATTGACAACGACATTGACACTTTGATGGCGTCTTGGTTGGCACCCATGTAGGTGAATGTCCAGCCTTCGTTGCTCAGCTTCTCAACAAGGGTTTTGATTGCCATGCCGTCATATTCTTTTGAGGCGTTCTCATATCCGTCGGTGATAATGGTCACCACCACAATGCTGTCTTCCTTGTCTTTCACTTGTTTGTGTGTTGAAGTGAGGGTAATGCCCATTGCATCGTAGAGTGGGGTGCAGCAACATGGCTCGTAGTCTTGCATCTGCAAGGGGTGCGTTTGTTCCACAGGGGTGTTGTTGAACACATACGAGGTCTCGCAGCTACAGAATGTCACCAGAGTCACAAAATGCTCTTGTGTCTCGGAATATTGTTCTTGCGCTTTCTTGATTCTTGCCAAGGTCTCGTTGAATCCGCTTACGGCTGCTTGGCGAATGCTTGACATTGAGCCACTGCGGTCAAGAATAATCACATTGTGGATTTGTGTCTTCGTCTTGCTTGTTGGTTGGTTCATTTCATTCATGTCTGTTGTGTTTTTAGAGTGTGAATTATAAGTTATTTACATTGTTTATTTATAAAGAGAGTGAAAAGTAACCTGAGTTATATCACAAAAACTAAAAAACAGATACTATTTTTCCCTAAAAAAAATATTTCCCTTTTTCGTGCTTTGCCGAGGGTAAACAAAGGGGGCTTTTCACATATATTCAGTGCAACAAAATGTGTGCCAAAACGATGCGGCAATGGCAGTAAAACGTGTGCACCACCCAAAAAAGCTAACAATGGGCATGTGACCAGAGGGCGTTATGCTTGTTTTGTTGATGTTGCAACGGCTTCAAAAGTATATGCGACTATGCAACATGACAATGATGCATTGTTTTAACGTATGCCCATTGCTGCGTTAGTGTGGGTGAAAAAGTTGGGCAGTGGCTGTCCTTTTGGGCGCAGGGCTTAGTTCACCACGGTTGATAATGCGGCGAGATTATTTGTCGGTTATCTTTTTGATGAGCGGAATGAGAATATCCTTTATCACAGAATCATCCATGCGGTGCTCTCCGCTGAAGTGAACTACTTGATTGTAGTGTTGCAGGAACAATGATTCCCCATTCACCTGACGGTCGTTGTCGGCAAACATCCCCCAAACCTGTTTGCGGTCGTCATCGGTGATTCCGTCAAACTGATGTTTCTCCATCTCGGCGTGATGGCTAATGATTTGGGGTGTAATCACGAACTGGGTTTCTCCATTGGCGCGAGGCTTGAAGTAGGTGTGCGTGCCCACGGTGAGCATTTTGCTTTTCTTTGACATCTCAAATGCCGGATTCACGCAAATGCGGTTGTAGCCGCGCATCTGCTGTGTGTACATGCCTCCCATGCTGGTGCCCACAACCACATCAGGTTTCTCGCTATTGCATAAGTCGCGCAGAAAGGGCAGGGCGTCAGCCGGGTCTGTAGGTATGTCGGGGGCAATGACTTCAAAGTCGGGCAACAATTGTCGCAATGTGCTCACGGTTCCGCTTGCTGCCGACGAGCCGAATCCGTGCAAGTAGATGAGTTTCTTTTTTGGTTTCATATAGCTATTATTATTAACTATTCCTTGATTTTGTGTTTTTGACGTTAGAGAAACTAAAGGTTTTTCACATAAATAATATGAAGCAAAACGTGTGCCAAACAAAAGCATATTGCCTTGATTACAGCTTTTATGGGGTAAAAAGCCATTAATCCCAATCAGGTTGTGATGCGCTAACGTTCTTTCTTTTTGCTATAAGTGTTCATGTTCTTAGGTTACAATGAAACCCCATTGCGCACTAAAAATATCTGTTCAAAAATAAAGTTGTTATCGTCATAACGCCAATGCCCCTCCCACATTTGGGATAACGGGCTTACTGGCCGAGGAAGGTGTTATAGTTTCCAATGCCGTGATTGCATGTAGTTTTTGCATTTGTCGCAGAACACGTTTGTTTTGCTGAATGGGTTTCCACCTTTGGCATCTTGCATCAGACAATTCTCGTCGTGACAATGCCGCAGTCCCTGTGCGTGCCCAAGTTCATGGAGCATAACGCTGAATAGTTGGCGGTTGCCGTTAGGTCGATAAGACGAAAACACAGCCACGCCTGTGCCGTAGCCGCTTGCAAGCCCCATGATTCCGCTATGGGCACGACCGCGGAAATTGTCAAGTCCAATGTCGGCTTGTGTGAACCCTATCACAATGTTAGTGTCGGTTTTGTGCTTGGCAAGCTCTTTGTTCAGGCGGTCGGCTCTGTAGCGGCGATGGTCGTTTCTTTTTGTGGTTATAGCTGAGTCGGGCAGTGCTATGTTGCCTACAAATTTGCATTTGGGATAGTGCGATTGCAAAGAATCAATTATGGCTGATAACAGTTTGCGGTTTACATCACCCAGAGTATAAACACAAATGGTTGGCACAACATCACGCTGTTGTGCGGGTTGTGATGAGGCTGGTGTTTTGCTGTTTGTGCAACTGCACATCAGCATTAGCTGGCACATTAATGCAGTTAAGATGCTATTACTTGTCATTTGTCAGTTGATTTAATTTCCCCGAAGAAACGAGTGTAAAGGTATAAATATTATTTTTAATTGACAACTTTGCGCCTTGCTAATTATCAGGACTAAGCATACACAAGCGGGACGCATACCGACTTTTTTATGTCGGCACACGTCCCGCATTTCATTTTTCAGGAGGGCGAAGGCTTTTGCTGCCTCAGCCCTAACAGGAAGCTCAGCCTATACTGGGCATTAGGAGTTATCTTTTCTTAACCACATAGTTCACTACCGGGAACGTTTGTCCGTTCAACTGGTACTTATACCAGCACAGGTTCCAGTCGAAGAACTTGCGATTAGGATTTGTGTCGCCAGAAGCAAGACCTGGCACGCAAGCCGAAACGGTGAAGCCTTCGCTTTCTTCGTGTGTGGTTTCGTTGGTGTTGCCGTAGCCAAATCCGGTGCCGGTCTTAACGCTGCCCAAAGTCACCACAAGTTCGCTTTCTACCGAGAACGAGAAGGCTGCCGAAGTGGCAGTGCTGTTGTCCAATCCAATCTCACGCTCTGTGCTACCGCCTGAACCTGTTGTCACGAAATCGTTCCAACGACCGTTACCCCACAGTATTTCAGAGCCGGGCACGTTGCTCACGATTTGGTCGGCAGTAGAAGGATAAGAGAATGGGTCGCCTAAAGTGTGCTTGAACACCAAGCGAAGGTCTGGGGCGTTCTTGTCGGAAGCTACAAAGCGCTCGTAGTCGGTAAGACCCAAACCCACAATCTTAGGTTTCTGAGGTATAGACAGATTAAGTACACCGCCTATTTCGTCAATATTGTCTGAGGCAATCACCTCGTAGGTGTAGTTGTCGTAAGGTGTGGTCATCATCACAACGCGGTCGTCATCCTCTGCGTTGTATGTCTGACTGTATGAAATGGTGCTTGTCTCAGAAGTGCTCTTGCTGCACTCCTGTTCCATCTTCATGGTGAATTCCACACCACCAAGCTTGGTGCCTACGATAGGCGCATTAATCTCTTGCTCAAAGCCTACAATAAGTGACGATTTAACACTGCTTGAGCTCGTGGTCTGCTGCGAAGTGCTTGTGCTGTAGCCCCAAGAGGTGGAACTGTCGTAGCCGGGCTCTGACTCGTCGCCGTAATCGTAGGTTGGAGGTGCAGCAAGCAGTGCATGGATGCGAGGTTCGGTGTATGCAAGTTCATGACCTTTGTATTTGAGCACCTTGTGACCAGGGCGGTCGTAAACGGCGCAGAGTGCCGAATTATTACCCCATTCAACGTCACCCGGGCCAAACCACCACTGAAGTTCATCTTGTTTTTGGTCACCGCTATTCCACACTTGTCCGGTATCACAGTACTTGAGCAGGTCTGAGTTGAAGTTGTGATAGTGTTTCAGTGTTGAATTACTTATATCGGTTGTGCTGTCGAAATATGTTTCCGATAGTCCCTGGAACATAAGTCGGTTGCCATTACTGCTCTCATAAGTGTTCCAGTTGCGGAAATAATAGAGCTTGTCATACCCTTGACCATCTACGTCAGCTGCAATAATATTATCGGCAAAGATACTCCAGAAGTTGTTGCAAGTGAATGGAAGCACTTGGAAATTGCAGAATTCAATCTTCTCAGTTTCGCTGTTCCAGCGCCACAAGTCTGCGCCACATACTATATCGCATGGGTATTCCGAGCCACGGAAGTGTGCCAATGTGATATTGGTATTGCCGATATGGCCGTCATTACCTGCAAAACTTCCATTTTCGCCTACGTTATCTGAGTCAATCTTGAGATGGGTTTCGGTGTTGTTAGGGTCGTACATTGCATGCCACATATAAGCTTTCTTTGCAAGTGCTGTACCCGAGTAGTTGCGGAAAAGCATAATGATGTCGTTATATTTGCTTCCCGACACATTACCAATCTTGATATCGTTGAATACAGTATTCGCGCTAGCATTATAATCGATACAACTATAAGCTATAGGCTCAGCGGTTACATCACCCGCTTCATAGACCATAAGCTCAATTTTAGACTTACCTTCTTCACCTCCTGTGCCTACGCGTAGCACTACGAGGTCGGAGATGCCATCACCATTCACATCGCCTATTGCAAAACGCACCATCGGTTTCTTCAAGTAATAGGATGAACAGTCAAATTCTGTTACTCCATCATCCTGTAATTTGAAGTTCTTATGATACAAACATGGCTTTGTGTATTCGTTATCTTTCAAATATTCGCTATCACCTTCCTTAATAACATTAAGCATTGTAGCACCGTCGTAAATATCTATTTGACCGTCAATACCCACAATGACCTCATCTACACCGTCTTCATTAAAATCGGCAGTAAGCAATTGGAAGCAACGCTGCACGTAGTCCATACGAGTCTCTGTTGCACGGTTGTCGTCATCATATCGGAAGTAAGGAAGAATAGACCTTGGAAGAGCTGCAAAATCATAAACTGCAGGAAGAGAGAAGCCATATCGTTCATCTGCTGCCTTCTCGTGAATCAATCCGTGTCCCGACTGAGCATCGCCTGCAATGGTAAGGTATACGTTTCCAAAACCAAATACATCAGGGGTGTCGGTGCGTTGATATGAATAAGACAAGCTTCCATCGGAGTTCTCATTGGCAACCTTTTCTGTAACAATTCGGAATGGTCTGTCCCATTGCATTTCAATTATATACTGCGTGCCATTACCATTGTTCAGAACAGCCATCTTGCGAAGCTTAAACTGATCATTAACATTATCGATATCCAAATCGCTCAGGAAGTTAACATCGCGACGTTCGCCAAGAGTCCAATTTCCTTCGTTGTCTTTAGTAAGGATACCACTGCGGTTTTCTCCTTTAGCACTGAAGAACTGGCCACCAGAGAAGTCGTAAGCAATCGATTGTGGCACGGTGTGCATGATGTAAGTATTGCCCAACGGACCTCTTTCGCCACTTCGGGGTTCAACAGCAGCAAGTTTTCTGGCACTTGGAGCCGGGCTCTCGGAACTTGAAGCGCTTGAAGAAACATAATTAAATTCTTCGAGCATCTCGGTGTAAGCCGATGGCGCAGAACGCACACCGCGCACAGGAATCAGATAACTTGGACAAACGTCAATGCCAACGTTGTTTTGGGTTTCGCTAACTTGCATAGCCAATGTCACGCCGCCCTTGGTGCTGCGTGTCATCAGGTAGCCGGTGCCTTCGTCGGTCACGTTGCCGTTGTAGCGGCCGTTCAGATTCAAGCGGATAGAGGTGCTATCTACGCTTTCCTTGCCGTCGCCCTTGAAGTATTCGCCTGCGATAGCGTAGTTGCCGCCGTTGAGCTTGTTGATAACATAGTCAATCTCGCCCTGAGTAGGCAGTTTCCAACCTTCGGGAAGTGCCTTAATGGCAGCTGACTTGCTGTAATATGTCTTGTCGCCTTTGCTTGCCACCAATTCTGCACCGGCATTGGCAATGGCAGTGTTGAGCTCATCGGCCGATAATGTTTCTGCATCGGTTATGTCAAGTGAGTTCACCTTGTGAAGGTCTTCAGCCATCCACAGCATGTCGCCTGCGCGCACAATGGTGTAGTTATATCCGTCGGCATCTTGACATTTGAAAAAGTCGAAGTAAAGCGGGTGGTTGCTGCGTGGCGAGCTGGTGATGATTGTGGTCATTTCGCCCGATTTGCCCGTAAGGCGCAACACATCGCCCTTGGCATACTCCAGTTTCACACCCTTAGGTGCATTCTCTGTGTCAAAGATGGGCTGAGCCGGGTTGTTTTCTTGCTCTTGCACAAGTGCTTCAACAGGTGCAATCTCATTGCTGCTGAAGTCGGGTGCAGTGAATTTAGTGTCGTTGCTGCAGAGCCATTTCACGCTTTTGCTGAAACCTGGAGCAGTTGTGCGCACCACATATAAGCCTTTAGCCAGAGGAGGCAGAGACACTGAGATTTGATTTGACGATGCATCGAGTTGAGTGTGCCAAGCCAATCGTCCTTCAAGCGAATACACATCGACTTGCACCACTGCAGGATGTTGCAGGCTCACTGACAGCACTCCGCCATCGGTGTTAATCTCACCGTCGTTGTTAACTTGTACCTTATCAATGGCGGTAGCCCGGGGGGTGAGCAGCAAGGTGTCTTGCCCTTGCAATTCCACACTGTTGCCAGTGCTCAGGTTCTCAACCAACACTTTGTCAACAGTCTTGCTTTCACCTCGTCCGCCAAAAGTGATTTTGTAAACCGATTGCAGTGAATCGGCACTTGCAGGAACAGAGAATAAATAGGCTATTCCTGCCAATGCTGCCACACAAAGTGACAGTCGCAAATTTGTAACTTTTCTTTTCATAAATGCATGTTATGGTTATCTTCATTCAATTATTTAGCAAATATAGTCTTTTGAGCCAAAAACCTTGTTGTATTTTGTGTTGTATTTCGTGTTGTATTTCGTGTGGTATTTCTTTAAGCATAAGTAAAAACTTGAATATCAATGCAAAATGCGAATGAATGGCAAGTGGAATAATATAACCAGCAAAGAAAAAATATAAATTTCAAAACAAAATACAACATGAAAAACAACACAAAAAACAACACGAAATACCACAAGAAACGCCTCAAACAAATGTTACATAAATAATACAAATAGCGAAATTATTAATGCAAATTTGATGAGGCTTTGCCTACGCCAATGACTGATAAAAGGGTGGGGGGAAATAGAAAAATAAGGTGCGTTGCAATATGTTTTGCAGCGCACCAGATGTACTGAACTTGTGTGAAAGTATTAGTAAACTGCGGGCAGGCAAATTTTGTCAATCAGCACTTGCCGGCATACCGTATTTTCAAATTGATGTTTTGAAAAATAGTCATTATGCTATCTTCCTCGTTCTGCCTTACTGCTCGGAGTTTCTTTTTGACAGCTGATTAATAATTTGCTTGCGTTGCTTAAACTCGAGCTGAGGAATCGGTTCCTTGCCGTTGCGTTGTGTAAATTCGTTGTAGAAGGCGTTTGCCATACGTAAAATCTTTGATGTGTCGTGTCCGCTTTCTTGAAGATAGCCCCACAATAGTGGCGGCTCAACAGCGTTGTCGGCTCCATGAAACATCCAATATAGGCAGAGTGCAATATCGGTGCGGTGTAGCCCCATGGCGCAAGCAATATAGAAACCGCCACGGTCAATGCGCTTGCAAAACTCTGGAAACAAGTTAACTATATCATCAATCATCTTGCCATTGTTATTGATGGGGTAATGGAAATATTCCATGCCGTATTGCTCGCAAAGGTTCATCATTCGCATATTTGGGCCGTCATTTCTCAAGTCGATGATGGTGCTCACCCCGGCTTCCTGGATAATGGGCCAAGCATATCCCTGAGTGCGCGAAGACATGGTCTTGCCCCTGACGCCACCATAAGCCGGATGGATGTCGGGGATACTTGTTGCCATGATTCTATTGATATCTAATGTGCTCATAGTGCAAATATAAAAATCTATTTGTGTATAATACTATAATGGAGTAGCGTGCCAAAGCCACTTATGTCCGCGAAAGCGTGTTAACCAAGCAAGAGAGTTGTCAAACGCGTCTTGATTCATGCTGTTTATCACTTGTATATGTTTCAAATCAGTGTTTATAAACGAACAATCTGATGTTAAATAACATGGTTGCGTTAGCGGCAAATCCATCATGGAGTCTTGCAGTAACATGTGACATTCGGGGTTATATGCCGACATGTCACATGAAATTCTCATCAACATCATCATGCCAGAAGAAATGCTTTTTGTGATATGGCTAATAACCAATCCCCATTCTGGAATCGTTTCACCGCTGGCAAGTATAATATTGTATTCAATTATGTTGGCTTGACTATAATACATAAAGCATATTAATTGTTTGCTGATAGTTTAGAGGCTAAAATAGCCGTGTAGCTTCATGTTTTGTAAAACAAGTTATTTAATCAGGTTGGTATTGAGCTTATGCGCGGTGGCTGATAGCGGTTATTCTTCCTCTTTCAGCCAATCGCGCACTTCCATTAGGGCGCATCCCAGCAGGTTCTCGCCTTGCCACAGTTCCATGCCGCCTGTTTCGGCGTGTTCCTTGTCAAGCCCGATGCCCCAGATTTTATCAAAAGGACTGGCTTCGGCAAGTATAGCATCCCCGGTAGAAAGCAGAAATTCTTTCATAGCATGATTTTGTGAGAATTTAGCCTTGTTGCCTTTAACAACGATGTCGTATTTTTTGGCATCCCACAGCTCAGCCACAAAGCCGCTCACCTTTCTGCCCAGTTGCTTGTATTCTGAAGGTGTACTTGCACTCATGATTTCGGAGAAAGTGGCTTCATCGCCAAAGAGGCGAGCTTTCTCAGCCATCATATATTGCTCGGTGGTGTGAAATATCACTCCATCTACCTCAAACCTGCAATCATACCATTGGCTTAAACAAGCGGCTGTTATCTTTTGGGGATTAGGAGTGTGTCCCCAGAAGTATTTTACCTTCACGTCGATATTGTGACGTGCAATTTCTTTGAGTGTTTCAATCGAATATTTCATTTGTAGTATGTTTTTTTCTAAGTGTCATTAATATTTTACCTAAATTATTCTCGCCTTGCCAGCTGTAGAGGTCAATGCCCCAAAACGTCTCTTGCTTGCTGTTACCGTTCACCAGGGTTGCGTTGCCGGTTTCAATCAGCTTATTCATCAAGTCGGGGTTTTGCTCAAATTTGGCTTCGACAATTGACTGCATGATGTTGAGCTGATTCTCTTCCCACCCGGGATGGGGCTTAAGCTTGCTGCCCATGTTGGCAGCTTTCTCTGCCGAGCTATTGCTGAGTGTCTTGCGTTCTTCCTCGCTTGCGTACTTCGACGATTGGAATGCTGCTTCGGCGTTGGCGTAGCTTAGGCCTTGCCAAACAAACCTGCAAGGGTAGCTATTGCTTAAAAAATCATATTCGTGCTTAAACTGGGTTATCATATTGGGGAAGTCGTCGGCACAATACGTCTTGAACAAATCCCAAACGCCGGGGTGGAGCATATCTTGGCTTGATTCTCCAGCCAGCATGCGTTCTCTGACCTTTGATGAGCTGATGTGCTTTGTTCCCTCGGGCTGATTCAACACCACTATGCGATGCAAATATGGCATTAAGGCATTGCTTTCTTTCAAAGTGTTCTCTATCTCGGTGTTGTCTCTTGAAAAAAGAACCACATTAAACTGTTTCAGCAGGTCATGCTTTTCGGTGAGGTGCAATAATAGTTCCAACTTGTCGGCTCCCATCACAAAAAAGATTTCTGCGTCGGGATAATCGGCTTGCAATTCTATCAAGGTGGGCATGGTTCGTGCCTTAATAGTGCCAATCTCTTTGCGGCTGACCGTCATGCGGCTGTCGGTGCACATTGCTTGAAGCATTTTTATTCGCATTTCGGGGTCAATAATCACCGGAGGGTTGTTGTGACACAACTTGCGCCGCAGGTAAGCATCGCTGACCGGCACAAAGATGCCCATATCGGCATTGAGCGCATCAATGGCTTGTCGCATCAATAGGTGATGGGCTAAAGTGGGTGGGTTGAAGCTGCCACCCATCACCACGATTTTTTTATTATACTTTGTCATTTTTTGTCACATCTGATTTTTTGTTTCTCTCAACATGTCTCTTACTTCCATTAGCGCAAAGCCAAGGAGATTATCTCCACGCCAAAGGCTTGGATTACACGCCTCTGGGGCTTCTTCCGATAGTCCGATGCCCCAGATGGTGTCTTTTGGCGAAGCTTCTACCAGAATCTTGTCACCGGTGCCAAGCATATATTCCATCATCTTTTGATTCTGTGAGAATTTGGCAAGGTTGCCTTTAACAACGATGTCGTATTTTTGAGCATCCCACATCTCAGCCACAAAGCCGCTCACCTTTCTGCCCAATTTCTTTATTGTCATCGGGTCGAATGAAGCCATGATTTGCTGCCGCGTTTCTTCATCGCCAAAGAGGCGAGCCTTCTCAGCCATCATATATTGCTCGGTGCAGTTGTAATACATGCCATCAACCTCAAATAAGCACATGTGCCACTGACTCAGGCATGATTTGTCAACGTCTTTTTCCCTGTCGGTGTGCCCCCAAAAGAATATAAAGTCATCTTTTGTAAAGGCTTTGTTTTCAGTTATCAAAAATTGTTTATTATGGGTCATCGTAATGGGGTGTTTACTTATTGATGAAAAATTTTGTTGTTTCGCCTCGCCACAGGTCGTCGGCTACATGCAGAATCACATCGTGCAGTTCCACATCGTTCTTGAAGTGCTGAGGTATAGCATCGTAGCCAATGGCAGCACCAAGAATGTTGCCGGTTACGGCACCTGTAGAGTCGCTGTCGCCGCGATGGTTTACTGCTGCTATTAAGGCTCTCTCAAAACTGTTGAAATAAACCAATGAGCAGTAAATGGCAATAGCAGCGGTTTCTTCAGCAACCCATCCGCCACCAAGCTCATGTTCAATGGTGTGCACATCGTCAGAGGAGGTGTATGACCATAATATGGCGCTTTTTATAAGATGAGTGAATTTCTGCACTTCCAAGTGCGTCACCAATGGCTCCTCCTATGAGTGAACCTCTTATTCTGTCTTTTATTGTATAGTTGTCCATAATTCATTGTTTTATCTGTTTATGAAATAATTAATGTGAAAGTAACCCGGCATTTGCTTGATTACATCAAGTCTAAGGTCAATTTGTCGGGGGTACCATCATAAAACTCGTTGAGCACATCTTGGAAGATGTCGTCAGGTGAAACAGCATCAAAGAGCGTCATGCATGAACGCACTTTTACGGCGTCAATGCCACCCAATATGTCCACTGGGTTCTCACCACGGCGCTGCAACAGTGTAGCAGTGATTTCTCGCAGCCTTGCGCCAAGTGTGGGGTGGTTGAGATAAGCTTCAGCCTCGTCGTAGCCACTTATGCCATAGAACTTGGCATTCGCACTATGCCCAAGTGCCGCCAGCTGCGGGAAGATGAACCATATCCAGTGAGTGCGCTTGCGCCCTTCGGCAATTTCTCGCCGAGCTGTGGTGTAATAGCAGTTTTGGGCAATCAGGAAACGGTTGAGATTGTATTTGTCAATATCGGCTGATATGCACTCCACAAACTCTATTGGCAGAATTACGTTCTGCACATCAATAGCCTCTTTGAAGAGTGGCGCAATCTCCTCATCGCGGAAACCGGCAATGCCACAGCCAATTCGGGTGACAAGGAAAGTGAGTTCGGCGTGTTGCTTGGCAAAAGCCACGAAATCATCAACGTATGGCTTGATGGTGTCAACACCGCCTTGCATGGTTGGTATGGCGTAAGTTTGTCCGTGCAAGCCAATACCTTCGCCCCACACAGCCCCAAACTTGTCATAGGCAAAACGAGCCGCACCGCCACCATGGGCACCAGCCAAATTACTGCCAAAAACAAATATCTCGTTATCTTTCAATTCCGAAATTCTTTCGGGGGTATAATTTCTATCGTACATAATTCTTAATTTTTTAGTCCTACTGGTTTCATTTCGCAATAACGCTCATACCACTGACGCTTTTCTGGCGTGTCGATTGGGGCACACTCGCTAATAATACAACTTGTATAAAGGTCATCGGCAAGTGTGAGGATGATGTCAGAGAGTTCAAGGGTCTGTTCCAACTCCTTTCCCTGTGGGCAGAACAATCTCATGTGCTTCATTGCCTCATAGCCATATATCGCACCCATTATGTTGCCACACACCGCACCTGTGGAGTCACTGTCACCATCGTGGTTTACTGCTGCGATGATGGCATCAGCTATGCTGTCAATATGCCGCACGGCACAGTAGAGGGCAATCGCCCATGCCTCTTCGCCTGTCCATCCCTCGCCGAGCAAACGGATATTCTCTGCGTCGCTCTTGTTGTTGGCGGCAAGCATCACTGCCTTACGGGTAAGGTTGGCAAGAAATAGCTTGTCGTCCTCGTATTCGCCCTTATAGATATTGTCGAGGGCAGGGATGGTTTCAAGAGCAATGTCTGCAATATTTGCCTTTACCTCTGTATCTTCCATCCTAATCACTCGGTAGATGAGGTGCGTCAGCATGGCAGAAGACAAAAATGCCAAGGGATGTTTGTGGGTGACGGCTGCCACTTCGGCTCCAGCTTCGTCCATTTGCTGTACATCGTAAAACGACTCTCCACGACTCCAATAACCTGCCATAAGCAACGCCATGGGTGCCACACGCATAATGCCACCGCACCCCTTGCTGTTATTCTGCACCTTTATACCTTGATATAAACACTCACATGCCGACAGGCAAGTGTTCCCAGGAGCACGACGGTGAGCCAATTCGGGTAAGTCGCGCAACCATGTGTAGTGGAAATCATTCGTCAGCATCTTCTTTTTCTTACCTGTCTGGGTATAGTACCAGTCGAGGTAAGCTCCATCCACATATTTCTCTGGTTGCCCTCCGATGCCGCGTATATATCCACGTGTCACGCCCATCAACATACCGCAGGCTGTGAAAAGCGTCATCTGCGTGTCGTCGCTTACCAATGCTTTGCCTTCAGCAGTCAGGTCGAACTTCGTGATACCATTGTTGCCATATTGGGCAAGGATGCCATTGCGACTCATAAACTCCACAGCATAACCCAATGCATCGCCTGCTGCACCAGCCATCAATGAGCCGCGGATGCGGTCTTTTGTCCTCAACTTCAGATATTCCTTCCGTTGTTTGCAACTATCCACAAACCGACGCACAAAGTCTATCTGCTCTTGTGTCTCGGGAGACTTACGGTGTGATGCCTTGGGCATTTTCGAGAAGTTGTTCCGCATAGCTGTAAGTGCCTTTTCCAAAGTAGGTTCTTCTATCTGTCGGGCTTCATAACAAGCCACTATTGTGCCTGTACGTCCCACGCCTCCCCAGCAATGTATATAGGTATATCCGTCCTGCTGCATCAAGTATTCCATCTTATCAATGAGTTGATGCACATCCTCTACCGACTTAGGCACATCTACATCTCTGATTGGGAACCGCAGATAGGTGGTGTCACCGGGCAATAATTTGTGATAAGGCCGTAGTTCACCCTCTTCGGTGAGGTCAACGAAATGGCGCACACCAAAGTGATGCATTCTCTTAAGCTTTGCTTCTGCCAGTTCCCCATACTTGTCCCCAGGATATTCACCTGCGAACAGATACCGCCCTATATAATAGGACTGATGCAATGGGCGGCTGACAAAAGCCTCAAAGCGGTCGTTGATGCCGAGCAGGTCATCCGGAAGCAGAGCACGGCATTGGTTGACAAGGTCATCGCTGAACCCACCGCCAATTGTGCAGAACTGTTTTGCACTGGCTATGGAGGCGGTCATAGCTCCAATGGTGTCAGAGTCGCCACCCATAGAAATTGCAAGCCTCAACGCCTTCTCGGCAGAGTATCCACTTCGTTCGAGATAAGCCTTGATGGCAATAGGCACACTGCCTTGGCAAGTAACGTCAAATCCGTATGCGTCACGGATGTCGTCGAGGTTGAAATCAAGTTTATATCCAATCTTTTCGGTGATAAAATGCCTTATTTCTTCTTCTGCTCCCCAATTGGCGTTTTTCTTCAAAAACACGCATCCTGCTATGGCTTGTGCGCCTTTGATGCCTTCGGGATGGTTATGGGTAACGGAAGCCGTGATGCGTGCCAACTCCAGTGCTTCTTCAAGCGAGTCGGCATATAATCCCACAGGACTTACCCTCATGGCAGAACCGTTGCCAAAGCTGTAATATGGCTGCGGATTGTCGCTCATCAGCCATTGCGAGAACATCTTGCCATAACCTGCATTAGGATATTTCCTTCCCAACCGTTGCATACATGCCACTAACGTCTTTGGCGTATGCCTTGGGTCAGTCATCAACCATTCTGCCACAGCAAGCGTCATCACCGTGTCGTCAGTGAAACGGCTTCCACTGGGAACCAGTTCAAAATCTTCTGTCTTTATGTTGTGGCGCTCGCGGGTGCTGCCCACAATGTCGCCTATTATTGCCCCTAACATATATGTACTTGTTCGATGCGTTACTGTACTTGTTCGTTGATTATTTCTTCTATCCAATTAACCATTTCTTCGGGAAGTGTATAACGGATGCACTTTGTCGTATGTTTGGTTAACATGTTCATGAAGTTCGTGTGCACTTTTTTGAATTTGTGCAATCACTTCGCCATACCTGTCCGTCAGTTGTTTAAAATCATGAGATTTCATTTTATCCTACTTTTAGGTATCGTTATCAAAATTCCAATCTGAATCCCTTTTGTTTCAGTTCCTCATATTTCGCTTTGTTGAAACGAAAGAGGATGTTATCTTTCTCATGCGATGGGGCAATAGTCCCGTCGATTTGTTCAAGCATCTCCAACCGCATTATTTTGTTATAAAAGTCTTGACGGTTTATGCTCTTGCCCAAAATTGTTTCATATAGGTTTTGCAATTCATCAATGGTGAACACCTCTGGCATCAGTTCAATGCCAATAGGGGAAAAGTGAATCTGCTGACGCAAAGCCTGTTCTGCCATGCTAAGAATCCGGTCGTGGTCAAAAGCCAATTGCGGCACTTTGTCCAGCTCAAACCAACGGGCACAAGCAGCATCGTCGTTGCCTTTAACCGGTTGCAAACGTGTGAGTGCGTAATGTGCAACTGAGATTACGCGGTCGCGAGGGTCGCGACTTGGCGCTGTGAACGTGTGAAACTGCGTTAAGTCCACAAGTTGCAGCCCAGTTTCTTCTTGCAATTCACGCAAAGCTCCTTGTGTGGCATCTTCTGTCATTTCAAGAAAACCGCCTGGCAATGCCCATAGTCCTTGATATGGCTCGTTGGCTCGTTGCACCAAAAGCACACTCAATTTTGCTAAGTCGTAACCGAAAATCACGCAATCAACCGTGACGCATGGGCGAGGATAACGGTAACAATATGTTGTTTCTTTATTAGTGCTCATTTTCATCTCCTTATTTTTTTGGTGTAATATTTACACCACAAAGATAGTATAAGAAAATTGAATTGCAAAATAATTTGCGTAAAAAATACGCAAGACGGCGTAAATTTTTCAAAATATCAAATATTGAACATTTTGAGCAGTTTAACCTTTTTCGTTTTTTGCCAATTTCTCGGCTTTTTGGCGCATTGTCGCCAATTCTTTGGGGGCGTTTACCAACCTAAAGTTCACCAGGATATTGGCTTCTTTGTAGATAAAACCATGCAAGATGATTTCTTTGTCGATGATTTCGCTATAATCATCCTCGTCATTGTAAAAAGTGCCCGTCGGGGTTGATAAGCCATTAAACAGGTTATTGCTAATGTCAAAATACTTCAAATCATCATTGATGATTTCTGTTTTCTTGTTGTACTTTTTTCTCCGTTCAACTCGCCTAACACCGCATAGAGGAACTATCTTGAGAATTAAATATAAGTTCCAGAGCTAATTTCTATGTTGTTCCATCGCTATAAGTATATTCTATGATTTTGTAATCGTCAATAATAGCATTGTTGATGAGAAAGTATCAATTATGTATTATCATTGTTCGCTTTCATGTCATGACAAGCTGGGTGGGCGCGGGCATCGGCTTTGTCGGCTTGATGAACCAGTTGCCACAGAGGGTCCTCTCGAGCCAGTTGCACTTCTGGTTGGTAGCAGGGGAGGGCATTGTGTCCGCCCATGTGCCAGCGTATGGCCAGTTGCTCGGAGGGTGTCATACTCAGATTGAGCAACTGCAACAGCTTTAGCGACCTTCTGCCATGTCCTTTGATGTGTTGTTTGTGCTTGATGATGTGGCCCCTCTCGTTGTAGCTCAGCAACGAGGCTTTGCAAACGTCGTGCAAAAGGCTTGCTATCACCAAACTATCAACCGCCACAATGCCATTGTTGAGTTTTGATGCCTCACGATAAACGCCCAAGCTATGCTCAGCCAATCCGCCGCGCCAATTATGGTGGCGGCTGATTGACGAAGGCGCTTCAAAGAAAGGGGTGCTTTCTAAGTAGTTGATGACGTTGTCAATACCTTCTCTGTTGGTTGACCTTAGTAAGGCAATAATCTCCTCGTGATTCGCAGCAATTTCTTCGTTGGTGAGTTTCATATGTTCTGTGGCATGATGCCGGCTTTTATATTTCCATAAACAAAGTTAGCTTAAATCGGCAGTATTTCTATGCATCGAAGCAAGAAACTTAGCAATATGGCATTATGAGCGGTTGCAGTTGGCGTAGCCGTTGGTGAATGGCACAACTCATTGTATCTCAATCAATACTGCCGTATAGTTGTCATTGCCTTGCCTTTCGCACAAGAAATCATATACATCAAGAATGTCGGCGAGCGGCTTCTCGTCCATCATCCTTGCCAACAAGACGTCAGGAGCCATGCTCTTGTATATGCCATCAGAGCAAATCAGGAGTCTGTCGCCTGCCTGTAATTTAAACTGAACAACATCAGGCACAGCAACTTCGGGACGGTAGGAGAAAAAACAGCGGTCAACAACTTCCCAACC
>JBJECY010000019.1:0-18917 GCA_051871515.1 Muribaculaceae bacterium
CTTATAACTTGGCGCACACCCTTTTGCACATAATGTTTCACAAAATCAACAATCTCAATCTCGCTACACTCAAGCCAACCATTTGTGGCTATTTTCCCGTCTTTTGAGTCGGCACCAAGTATTATTCGTTCTGCGCCGTATTTATCAAGCCAATGCACAAACACTTCGGGCTGTTTTACGGCAATGCTTCCGCCGGTAACCTTTTGTGCGCCACACTCAAAAGCTATTCTTAAATCATCGTCCGACTTCAATCCGCCGCCAAAATCTATGCACAGCGATGTGTGACCGGCAATTTGCTCAAGCACATTGTAGTTTACGATATGACTGTTTTTTGCTCCGTCAAGGTCAACCAGATGCAGCGATTTGCATCCACAGTCCTCATAACACTTTGCCACTTCAAGCGGCGAAGCATTATAGACTTTCTTTTGTGCATAGTCTCCCTTTGTAAGTCGCACGCACTTTCCGTCAATCACATCAATGGCAGGGATAATCTCTATCATAGTTTCATGAAGTTTTTAAGAATTTGTTCGCCCACTGGACCGCTTTTCTCAGGATGAAACTGAGTGGCGTAGAAATTATCTTTATGTAACACCGCGCTGAAATCGTTAATATAATTAGTGGTGGCAACGGTGTACAGAGGCGAATATTCAGCATAATAGCTGTGCACATAATACACAAATTTGCCATTTAGGCTGTCATCAACAAGTGCATTGGGCTTCACGGCTATTGTGTTCCACCCCATATGAGGAATCTTATAGTCTAATTCTCTGCCTGAATTGCAAAACCGTTTCACTGCCACATCGTTGAAAACGCCCAAGCAGTCAACGTCACCCTCTTCCGACGATTTGCACAACAATTGCAGGCCAATGCATATACCTAATACTGGCTGCGTAAGACTGCAAATCACCTTATTAAGCCCTGTGGCTCTTAGGTGCGCCATCGCCGTTGATGCCTCGCCCACTCCCGGGAAAATCACCCTTTCTGCTTGTCGCAGCAACTCGGGCGAATCAGTTATTATTGCATCAACGCCAATGCGCTGAAGGGCGCATTTCACTGAGAAAATGTTTCCTGCGTTATATTTTACTATTGCCACACTCATTGTCAATCACTCTTTTGGGGTTGTGTAAGTTTTATATCGCTACGTTTGCGCAGATTTGAGTGGCGCGATGTGCGATTGTTAAGAACATCTTTATCTTCGGCCTTTAATTCAACAGGCTTATCAATAGTATTCTTAATCTGCTCTTTATTATTCTTCAACTCAGCCACTTTTGAATCATTTTCTGTCTTTTTGTTGCGGTCAAGATCGCGTTGCATTGAGATAACGCCATAGGTCTTTCTGTCGAGATGCACACGCAAAAGCATAATGCTGTCAACATAGCACACCGTTGACTTTGAACTGACATTGAATTTAACGTAACCATACACGTTCTTTATTTTGCGTAGTGTATCGGCTTGCACAACAAACTCGTTCCACCCTTCACGCGTTGATGGACGTTCAATAAACGATACCGCCCCATCAATATACTCCACACCAATGAGCACCTTTAATGCCGCACGGTTGTTGAGCATCTTCAACTGAAGCAAATATTTGTCGCCAGGCTGAGTTTCTTGGTTCGACGCATAGATAAATGGGAAAATGTTTTTGCCAATGCTGGAATTGAGCACCAACTGCCTTCCAGCTTGCCAGATATCGGCAGTGTCGCCATAATCCTTATAAGAGCGCACGTTGGCTTTTCGATTGCGCGCAGCCACCACCATGCCGCTTTTCACGTCAAGGTCGTTGCGGTTTTTCTCAAGTTTCTTTATCACACGGTCATATACATCAACATACACAGCCATGTTGCGGGAATACCACACCATCGACGTATCTAATTTCGCCTCAGTGACATGATGCTTCATCAACACCGACTTTTTGAGAACCTTCTTTGCGCTATCGTCTCTGAAACGGTCGGGGTACATGTCAATAAGCGCCTCCGCTTCATGAATGTCAACCAGCAAATCAACCATATCACTCTCGCCAATCACATGGCTTGGTGCCTTGTCGCATGCGCCAAGCGCCCACGTCATAACGAGAAGTATTATATATGGTAAAAAGCGTTTCATCGTCACCAAAGAGCAAATTACATGTTGATTAAGAGAATTATTCCTTTAAATTATAGCACCCTCTTTATGCCTTATTTTCTTCACCGTCGTTATTGTCGGCTTCCGTTTTGGTTTCAGAGGTGACTATAAGTGTTCTTGAATAAAACAAAATCAGCACTGCCGTGCCCACCGTGAGAGCCGCATCGGCAACATTAAAGATTGGTTGGAAAAACACAAAGTGCTCACCGCCAACCATTGGTAACCACGTAGGCCAATCCCACTCAACCAGCGGGAAATAGAGCATATCAACAACCCTGCCATTGAACAAGCTTCCATAGCCACCGCCAGCGGGGAACAATGTTGCTGTTTCAAAATAGCCAGGATTATCAAAAATCACCCCATAGCTCACGCAGTCAATCACATTGCCAAGAGCACCTGCTGTAATTAATGATATGCACACCAAATAGCCGGTTTGCACATCAACTCGGTTCTTAATTTTGTTGATATACCAACAAAACAGCCCCACAGCAATGATTCTGAACCATGTGAGTATAAACTTGCTTCCAAACTCCATACCGAATGCCATACCGTTGTTCTCAATGAACCGCAGTATGAACCAATCAGTTATGCGATATTCTTCGCCATAGAAGAAATGGGTTTTCACCCATATCTTCATGGCTTGGTCGGTAAGGACTATCACAGCAATTATCAATGCTGCCAATTTCCCTCTACTAAACTTCATTCAATACAATTAACGTTTTCCTTGATTCTTTGCATCAATCGACAAAGTGGCATGTGGCACAACACGCAAGCGCTCCTTGGGAATGAGTTTGCCGGTTTCGCGACAGATGCCATAAGTCTTATTCTCGATTCTCACGAGAGCAGCCTTCAGCTTGTTGATGAACAACAACTGACGATTGGCCAACTGTGCTGCCGACTCTTTGCCAAGAGTGTTTGCGCCTTCTTCAAGTATCTTGAATGTTGGCGATGTATCAGCAGTATCGTTGATGTTGGTAATGTTTGATTTTAATAATTCATAATCTTTCTGCGCTTGTGCAAGTTTGTCAAGTATCAATTGCTTGAACTCCTGCAATTCGGCATCAGAATACCTTAATTTCTCGGCCATAATAAACTTTTTAGATTTACTCGGCTTTCGCCACAACAACTTTTAATATAAAATCATCTATAGTAAGTTCTATCGCATTGGGATTGTCAACAGCATTCTCAACAATGATAGATTCAGCAAGAACCTGTTTAGCAATATAGTCTTTATACTGACTTATTGCTTCATCGGTGTGAACATCACTCGAAATGGTAACGAGTATCTTGTCAGTTATGTTAAAACCGTTTGATTTGCGTATGTTCTGAATTCTGTTCACCAATTCACGAGCATAGCCTTCTCTCTTCAATTCTTCGGTAACGGTAATATCCATAGCCACAGTAAGCGAGCCTTCGTTGGCAACCAACCAGCCCGGGATATCTTCTGAGATAATCTCAACATCTTCGGTGGTGATGGTGGCTTTGGTGCCGTCAATGTCAAACGTAAATTCACCCGCCTTTTCAAACTCAATGATGTCACGTTGCGACATCGACATGATTTTA
The DNA here is from genome assembly GCA_051871515.1 of Muribaculaceae bacterium. Lineage (GTDB taxonomy): Bacteria > Bacteroidota > Bacteroidia > Bacteroidales > Muribaculaceae > SFTJ01. The sequence goes on from JBJECY010000019.1 coordinate 3,685, forward strand.
GCACCCAAGGCCTTCATAATTTCAACATATTTAGGACCAAGTTTCTTGAAATCGGGTTTCACACGCTTCACGAGCACGTTTTCATCGCTATTAACAAATTTCATTGCTTTCACATTCACCTCACTGAGGATGAGAGAGCTCATTGCATCAAGTTCACGTTTCTGCTTTTCATCGACTACAGGAATCATAATGGAGGTGAGAGGTTGACGCACCTTTATGTTACTCTTGCGACGGAGCGAAAGCACCATTGAAGTAACATCTTGGGCAGTTTTCATTTGTCCTTCAAGATTTTTATTAATCACGCTTTCGTCACATACCGGGAACTTAGCCAAGTGAACCGACTTAACATTGCCTTTGGTCACTAAAGTCAAATCGCGATAGAGGCGGTCGGCAAAGAATGGCGATACTGGCGCAATAAGCAGTGAAAGGGTTTCAAGGCATTGATAAAGCGTTTGGTAAGCCGAGAGCTTATCATCGTTCATCTCCCCTGCCCAGAAACGTTTTCTATTCAAACGTACAAACCAGTTGCTCAGATTATCACCCACAAAGTCTTGTATTGCGCGTGCAGCTTTGGTTGGCTCGTAATCATTGAGCTGAAGTGTAACTTCCTTAATCAGCGAATTTAGGAGCGAGATAATCCAACGGTCAATTTCAGGACGTTTGTCATAATCAATCTGCGGCAAGCTATTGTCAAATCCGTCAATATTGGCATATTGTGCAAAGAACGAGTAAGTATTATAGATTGTGCCAAAGAATTTGCGCACAACCTCTTCCACGCCTTTTGTATCAAACTTCAAGTTATCCCAAGGCGAAGAATTTGAAATCATGTACCAACGCAGAGGGTCAGTGCCATATTTCTCAATTGCGCCAAACGGGTCAACCGCATTGCCCAATCGCTTACTCATCTTATTGCCGTTCTTATCGAGCACCAAACCGTTTGAAATCACCGATTTATATGCAACACTATCAAACACCATTGTGGCAATAGCGTGCAAAGTGAAGAACCATCCGCGAGTTTGGTCAACACCTTCGGCAATGAAATCGGCTGGGAAAACGGTGCGACTATCAAGAGCTTCCTTATTCTCAAACGGATAATGGATTTGGGCATAAGGCATAGCACCTGAGTCGAACCACACGTCAATCAAATCGAGTTCTCGCTTCATTGGTTTACCCGAGTCTGATACGAGCACAATGTCGTCAACATACGGGCGGTGCAAGTCAATTTTATCATAGTTAGCCTTGCTGTAATCACCTGGCACAAAGCCTTTTTCCTTATATGGATTGCTCTTCATCACGCCGGCAGCAACAGCTTTTTCAATTTCGTCATACAACTCAGCTACACTGCCAATGCACTTCTCTTCACAATCTTCGCTACGCCAAACTGGCAATGGAGTACCCCAATAGCGGCTACGGCTCAAATTCCAGTCGTTGAGGTTTTCAAGCCATTTGCCAAAACGGCCTGTACCCGTATGCTCAGGTTTCCATTTAATGGTTTTGTTGAGTTCAAACATGCGGTCCTTGCATGCAGTTGACCTGATAAACCAGCTGTCGAGAGGATAATAAAGAATTGGTTTATCAGTGCGCCAGCAGTGAGGATAATTGTGCACATGCTTTTCAATCTTGAATGCCAAACCGGCTTGTTTCATCTTTATGCAAAGCACAATGTTAAGGTCCTCGGCCTTAGAAGCGGCTTTTTCGTCATATTTGCCGTCAACATTAAATTTAGGGTCGTAAGCATTCTTAACATACGCTCCGGCATATTCGCCGTAGAGATTCATATTGATGCAGTCAGCAACAAAGTTTTCATTAAGTTCGTCAACAGTCCAATATTTACCTGACAAGTCAACCATAGGACGCGTCTCGCCTTTCTTGTTAATCATAAACAGCGATGGAACGCCGGCTTCCTTAGCCACCTGTGCGTCGTCGGCACCAAATGTAGGAGCAATGTGCACGATACCAGTACCGTCTTCTGTTGTAACGTAATCTCCAGGTATCACGCGGAATGCATCAGCCTCTTTAATCACCACATTGCCGTTTTCGAGCGCAACAGGTTTAACCCATGGGAACAGCTGTTCATATTTGATGCCAAGCATATCAGCACCGGTAAACTCTGCAATCACACGATAAGGTATTACCTTATTACCCTCTTCATAAGCGTCAATAGGCATTTGGGCACCATCAGCTGCAAAATAAGCATTCAAGCGCGCCTTTGCCAAAACAAACACACCGGGTGCACCGGTATATGGATTATAACTCTCTACTGCCACATATTCAATCTTCTCGCCCACACACAATGCGGTGTTTGAAGGCAAGGTCCAAGGTGTGGTGGTCCAAGCAATGATGTTAACATTGCCGGCAAAACGAGCATCGGCACTTTGTTTAATCTTCTCAACCAATGCATTGCCGTTGTCAACAACTTTAAATGTGGCTGTCACGGTGGTATCTTTCACATCACGATAGCAACCAGGTTGATTCAGCTCGTGAGAACTAAGTCCAGTACCAGCACCGGGTGAATATGGCTGTATGGTGTAACCTTTATAAAGCAAGCCCTTGTTATGGAGCTGCTTCAAAAGCCACCAAAGAGTTTCAATATAGCTGTTTTCGCAGGTAATATAAGGATGTTCAAGGTCAACCCAATAACCCATCTTATGAGTTAAATCGGTCCACTCCTTAGTGTATTTCATAACCTCACGACGGCAAGCTGCATTGTATTCATCAACTGAAATGCTCTTGCCAATGTCTTTCTTAGTTATGCCAAGTGCCACTTCCACGCCAAGCTCCACAGGAAGTCCATGGGTATCCCAACCGGCTTTGCGCATAACCTGATAACCTTGCATGGTCTTATAACGGCAAATGATGTCTTTAATGGTACGAGCCATCACATGGTGTATTCCCGGCATACCGTTTGCTGATGGCGGTCCCTCAAAAAACACAAATGAGGGCGCTCCTTCACGTTCTTTGATGCTTTGGGCAAACACGTCCTCTGCATCCCACTTTTCCAAGACATCTTTGTTGATTTGTGACAAATCACAATTGCTGTACTCCTTATATTTATTGTTCATATCGTAGTTATGAAAACTGTATTATATACCTATTTTAATTTAATGTGTGCAAAGATAAAGAAAATTTGCGATATACAGCTAAATTTATGAAACATTTATGGCATATGTGACAATGCTGTGATTGTCATAAGGGTGAAAAAACAGCGCTTTGTACGCACAAAAACACAATGGCTGCCATTAAGCGGATTTAGCTCAACAGCAGCCATAGTGCACTTAAAAAAGACGACAAGTTATTTATTCAATATTCAATTACAAGTTTTCATAAACGAAGCCAATGCCATTGCGCCCTGATGGTTATTGTCGGCATCAAGCACCTCTTGCAGATAACGAGCGGCACGCTTATCATCACCAAGTCCATAATAACCAAGTGCAAGCATATATTTGCAATGTATCACGTTTTTCACATCGAGCGAATCATCCCATATCAGCAAATCGGGCAACGACACAGCAAAATAATCGAGTTTTTGTTTTTCAAAGATGTGTTGTTGACCATAATTCACCAGCATATTGAATTTTCCGCGAGCCTTGTCTTCACAGCCCAGTTTACGCAAGGCCATACCCTGATAGAATATCTTGTCGGGTTTGGCATCATTGTAATAAATTGCCGCCGCAGGCACCTGATTGCCTTGTGATGCCACTTGCCATTTTTCACGAGCCTCATCGTGTTTGCCAAGACCATAAAGCGCACAGCCCATAAGGTAATAGAAATCGTTCTCCTGTGCTCCATGCAACTTGCCCTCGCCAAGATGATGCGGATATTCAAGACACTCTTTCAATAGGTCTAATGCTTCGCCATAGCGTTTCTCGCTGAGCGCTTGCTTTGCAAGCTCCACTCGGCAAATTTGATATTGTGCGGGAACTTTGCCTTCTCCTCCCTCCCATGGATGGAAAATATGTGCATCAAGCAGAGCTTTTGCCTCAGCAAAACGGTTGCATTGGTTAAGAAGTGTCACACGTTCAAGCGTGAGGTCATAACGCTCGTCACACAATTTTTTATATTTAGTCAATAATTCTAACCTATACTGGTGGTCATAGTGCAACTTTCGCAGCAACTGGTCATACTCCATAAGCACGCGAGCATCGGTAGTATCAAGCTCAAATGCCCTCTCCATACATTCCACAGCCTTGTCAGTTGCGCCACGTTTGTTATGATAAACAAGCGCCAAATTGCGCCACACGGTGGGATACTCAGGATTCAATCGGCTCGACAATTCCCAACAATCTTGCGCAATGTCATATTGACGTTTGTCGTAATATAAACAACCCAAATAATATGGAGCAAACGAGTCGGTAACATCTTTCTTCATAGCATAGCGCAAAGCTAACACCGCCTCCAATCTGTTAGGGAAGCAATAGTTGGGCGAAACATTCTTAGCCAGCGCCAAAGCCTTGTCATCGCCTGCAAGTGCCATATAATAATATGTCATTGGCGAGGTCGCACCCACCTTAACGGCAAGTTGCAACACCTCAAGCGCCTGAGCACACAATCCGGCTTGAAGATAGTCAAGTGCCAGTTCCTCGTAATTATGTGACTCGCCGTGCATCAGCTCAACAATACCTGAGTGATTCTTGTCGCCATTAACCAAATCAACTTCAAACATACATCCGTAGTTAAAGCGGTCAATTGCCAACGACTCGTTGAAAAGGGCAGTTAAATCTTCAATTTTGCCAAGCAGTCTTAACACAGAAGCCTTCAACGCTCTTGCCTTGTGATTGTGCCAATTGTTTATCAAGGCACGATTCAACTCTTCCTCGGCATCTTTCAATCGGTTTTGCGACACAGAGATTTTTGCCGCCTCCAGATATCCGGCATCGGCCCACCCTTTGTTCCACGTCGATTTCCAGAACATTGCATAAGCCTCATTAAGCTTTCCTTGATATTTCAACGCCAAACCAAGGTTATAAATTGGCTCTCCATCATAAGGGTTAGGATTACGGCGCATGAGCACCTTCACAGCCGTGCGCAAATAGTTTTCAGCCAAATCAAAGCGGCCTTTGCGAATATACCACAATCCCAAAGCGTTGTTGCAACGATAGTCTTGTTTATCGCGTCTCAAAGCCTCCTCATAATAGTCAACGGGATTATAGGTTGCATGGCGATACTGTTCAAGGTGCAAACCCGTGAGATATAGCTGCTCGCAAGTCTTCACATCTTCAGGAGCAAGCGCAGCCTCAGCCGCATCAGGTATCGGGCGAATCTCATCGGGCTCGGGATGCCAACTCAATTCGTCTCCAACACACAATGTTAGTTTACCAAAATCAATGCCTTGTGTTGCAACGGTTTTCTCAAACACATCTTCGGGCGAAAGGGTCACTTCGGCACTAAACACCTCGGTGCCATCATCGCTCACAAGGCGCACTGTTGTGGTTTGCAGCGAAGTGGCAAACACGCCAATCTTCACAGCATCGTCACCTTCAGGCATTAGGTTAATGATGAAGTCACGCGAAGCATTTTTCACCACACCAAGCTCGCGATAAGGCATAAAATATTGAGTGAAATGCTTTTCCTCATAAGGCATAAGCCAAGTGAAATCGGGCTGATTCTCAGTGTAAACACCAGCCATCAATTCAATGTATGGTCCGTCATCATCGGTGAGATTGCGGTCCCACGCACGACCAAAGTCACCGTTGCCCCATGTCCATTGTTTCTTACCGGGAGCAAGATGATGGTTTGCTACGTGCAACATACCGGCATGGCTATCGTTCTCATAGCCACCCTCAAAATTATATTTTGAGTTCACTGCCATATATGATGTTGGCACTTTGATATTCTTGTAATTTGAAATATCAACACCAGCTGTGTAATCCATCTTATAATAGGTGCCTGTGGCAATGGGAAAACTCTCCACCGCACGTTTGCCGTGGTCAAAAACAGCATTGATGTCAGAAGGGAACACACTTTGATAATTATCATTGACCGCAACTGCCGGATTGGCCCACCATAAAAAAGTCTGAGGCAAGTCAGTGCGATTATACACCACCCCATTTATTTCAAGATAAGCACAGCCGGGACGCAGCGTGAAGCCAGCCATTCCCTTTTGATGGGTCATGCGTTCCATCTCATTGACCCAGACTGTTACCGACCCATCACCATTCTCCACAATGGTGCAGTCAACAGGCATATATGTGCTGGGGCGATGATGTTGAGGCCAGTTAAATTCAATACCGCCACTAATCCACGGACCAGCAAGCCCCACAAGTGCAGGTTTCACAACGCTGTTATAATAAACAAAGTGGCGTTGTTTAATCTTATCATAAGCCATCTGCACCCTACCGCCAAGCTCGGGCAATATCATCACTTTGATATATTCATTCTCAAGATATACTGCATGATAGTCATGCATTGTTTTCTCGTCGCTGATGCTCTCAATCACAGGATATGGATATACAGCCCCGCTTGAGCCTTGATAAACGCGTTTCTCAAGAAAAACCGGGTTCTTCTCAGGCTTACCTATCTCATAAGTGGGTATAGCAACTATTTCTCTCCAGGCTTTTACCATTGATATGTAATTTTATGAGTTTCTTATATTTGTATTAGTTATTCTTCGTCATCTTTTCTATTTCGCCAAGGCTTTTGCCTTTTGTTTCAGGCAAGCGGAACACAAAGAACACAAAGCCAATCACACAGATGGCTGAATAAATCCAGAATGTGCCGCTGCTACCTAATGCCGAATTGAGCGCCGGGAAAGTGAATGTGAGCACCGTGCAAGCTGTCCACAAAAAGAATGTACACACTGCCACGGCAAGACCACGAACCCTGTTGGGGAACAATTCTGAAATAAGCACCCAAGTAACGGGGCCAAGCGACATTGCATAGCAACCAATAGCCAAAACCACAAGCGCCACCATGGCAATGCCTTGCACATGCAGATAATAACCCAAGCCAAGCAACAGATATATCAAGGCTAAACTGCCTGCGCCAAAAAGCATCAACGAGCGGCGACCCCAACGGTCAACCGTGCCGAGCGCCACAATAGTGAATATCACATTAGCAATACCGGTTATTACAATGTTAAACAGCACATCGCCAACGCTATATCCGGCTGAAGTGAATATCTCTTGTGCATAATTGAAAATCACATTTGTGCCGCACCACTGTTGAAAAACAGCAATGAATATACCAAGAAACAACACGCCACCTGTCTTAAACAGCGATGAGAAACGCGCCTTCTCTTCTTTCACGTCGGCAGCAGTGCGAGAAATGTCGTCAAACTGCGATTGGGCATATTCTTGCGATGATATCTTTGTCCAAGTGACAGTTGCTTTGTCAACCATGCCATTGATTGCCTGCCAACGTGGGCTCTCGGGGATAAAGAACGCTAAAGCAAGAAATGCTGCCGCAGGCAATGCCTCGGCCCAAAACATCCATCGCCACCCCATCTGTCCGTTCCACGAATTGAGGATGTCAGCAGCAGTGTAATTCAATGGTATATCCTCAGCCAACAGCCAATTAACCACTTGTGCCGCCAAAATGCCAAGCACAATAGTCATCTGGTTGAGCGACACCAATTTGCCGCGAACAGCCGCCGGCGAAATCTCTGCAATGTAGAGCGGCGACAATGCCGATGCCACACCTATGCCCACACCGCCAAGCAACCGGGCAACATTGAACAAGGTGAAATCACTCACCCACCCCGTTGCTACTGCCGACAGGGTGAATAAAACAGCAGCAAGAATAAGCAGAGGTTTGCGACCGTATTTGTCAGCAACTGCGCCTGCCACCATTGCTCCCATCAAACACCCCACCAATGCCGTGCTCATTGCAAGCCCCTGCATCAGAGGTTCGTCACTAATTGAGAAATACAGCTCATAGAATGGCTTTGCACCGCCTATAACCACCCAATCATAACCAAATAATAAACCGCCCAGTGCTGACACAAGACAGATGAAATATACATATCCTTTGTTCATAATAGATTCTTTTGAATTTTATGAGTTTTTAGTTCGGCCATTTATTTAGGTTTAGCGCTTTTCTGTTCACATTTCACTGATGCAAAATTAATTATCCAAAAAAATATTAATAATGGATTATTTAGCGAAAATAGATGGACAATTTTACGATACTATAAAGAATTATCCGAATAATTTCACGAAAAAATCCATCATATTACAGCAATAAATGTTAAATTTATAATTAACTTTGCAACCACATGCAACAGTAAATAAACAGAACATGCCATCTAAAACAATACGACAAAAAGACGGATTTCAAGGCCAGCGGTCGGTGGTACTGCCACCAATGGCTATTGATGCTTCTGAATCTGACCTTTTAGTAAAAAGCTTGTATATCACCGACATAGGCTACTATCCCAATGCAGCCAATCATTATCGTGAACGTCTGTCGCCAATCAATCAATACATCTTGATTTACTGTGTTGACGGAAGCGGATTTTATGAAGTTGGCGGTAAACGTCACCAAGTTGAGGGCAATCAATATTTTGTGTTGCCTGCCGGTGAACCTCACTGCTATGGTTCAAGTCCCACCCATCCTTGGACAATTTATTGGGTGCACTTTGCCGGAGCACATGCAGACATCTATGCACAAGGTGCCATGCTGCCCCAGGCTGTGCGCCCGGGTGTAACGTCGCGCATCAGTGAGCGCAATAACATCTTTGAGGAGATTCTTGCCACATTGCAGCAAGGATTTGATTGCGAACGGTTGCGTTATGCATCGTCGTTGCTACACCACTATTTGGCATCAATGCGCTATCTTGCACAATATAGGCACGCAATTGCCACATATCCAAGCAACAGCGATGTGGCTCAAGCCGTGATTCGATACATGAGCGAAAACATTGAACACCGGCTCACAGCCAAACAGCTTGCCGAATACACCGGCTACTCAACAGGCCATCTATCTGCAATCTTCAAAAGCCAAACCGGCATTAGCCCTACTGCCTATTTTAACCAACTCAAAATGAATCAGGCAGCAAAACTCATTGTTTCAACAAACATGAAAATCAACCAAATTTGTCACAAGGTGGGCATTGACGATTGTTATTACTTCTCTCGCTTGTTTACCAAAACCATGGGCATGTCGCCACAGCAATATCGCAACACAAACGCCAATAAAAATCAAGGGCTGTAAATCAAAATATTGATTACAGCCCTAAATCACTATGTTCTTTTAATCACATTATCATTTATTCACCTGGAAGCGGTTCCAACCATCTTTAAGGTTAGCAACCACCTGTTTAGCGGCAGCTATACCGGCATTGATGTTTGCCTCGGCAGTTTGTGCGCCCATCTTCTTTGGTGTGAAGAACACACGGTCGCCAAAGCGCTCAACCAATGCATCGGCATTGTCGGGCTTAACGTCGGCAATATAACGCACATCCTCTCTTTCGGCAAGCACCTCGGCAAGGCTATCCTCGTCAATCACCTCTTTGCGAGCAGTGTTGATGAGCACACCACCCTTTGGCATCAAACCTATCAAGGCTTTGTTAACTGATTTCTTTGTTTCAGCAGTAGCCGGAATGTGCAGCGACACAAATAGATTGTTCTTATACAACTCTTCAACGCTATGCACCGGAGTAACGCCAGCAGCCAACATGTCCTCGTCTTTCACCCATGGGTCGAGCGCCGACACCTTCATGCCAAAACCTTGGGCAATGCGTGCCACGTTACGGCCAACTTGTCCGAAAGCATGAATACCAAGTGTCTTTTCCTTAAGCTCACTGCCGGCTTTACCGTTATAATGATTCCTTATCATCAGCACAGCCATACCAAACACAAGTTCAGCCACAGCATTTGAGTTTTGACCCGGAGTGTTCATCACGCACACACCGTGAGCGGTAGCTTCAGTGAGGTCAATGTTGTCGTAACCGGCACCGGCACGCACAACCACTTTAAGCTGCTTGGCAGCATCGAGAACCTCTTTGTCAACAATATCGCTACGAACAATCAGTCCGGCAGCATCAGCCACCTTCTCAACCAAATCGGCCTTTGTGCCTTTTTCAAGCAACACAAGTTCGTGCCCGGCTGCTTCAACAACCTCTTTGATGCCTGCAACAGCAGCTGCGGCAAACGGCTTCTCTGTAGCAACTAATATTTTCATAATAGCAACTTAGTTATGTTTACAATTTGTTTTCAAATTCTTTCATGGCTGCAATCAGCACGTCAACGCTTTCCATAGGAAGTGCGTTATAGAGCGATGCACGGAATCCGCCCACGCTGCGGTGTCCCTTAATGCCTACAATGCCCTTAGTCGATGCAAAATCAATGAAATCTTTTTCAAGTTCTTTGTAATCATCGTTCATCACAAAGCAAACATTCATCACTGAGCGGTCCTCAGGACAAACTGTGCCGCGGAAAATCTTGCTTGAATCAATGGCATCATAAAGCTTCGCTGCCTTTGCCTCGTCAATCTTCTGCATTGCTTCAACGCCACCCATTTCCTTATACCATTTAAGTGTTTGTAAAGCCGAGAATATTGGCAATACCGGTGGAGTGTTGAACATTGAGCCTTTGCTCACATGTGTGCGATAGTCGAGCATGGTTGGAATCACGCGGTCAACCTTGCCAAGCACTTCTTCTTTCACAATAACAAAGGTCACACCGGCAGGTGCAAGATTCTTTTGTGCACCACCATAAATCAAATCATATTTCTTTACGTCAATTGGGCGTGAGAAAATGTCGCTCGACATATCGGCTACCAATGGCACATTCACGTCAAGGTCTTTGCGAATCTCTGTACCATAGATGGTGTTATTGGTAGTGATATGGAAATAGTCAGAATCGGAGGCTATAGTATATTCTTTAGGAACATAGGTATAATTCTTGTCCTTTGATGAAGCAACCACATCTACTTCGCCAAACAGCTTTGCCTCCTTAATGGCTTTGCTCGACCATGTACCGGTATCGAGGTAAGAAGCCTTCTTCTTCAGCAAATTGAATGGCACCATACAAAATTGCATGCTTGCACCGCCACCAAGAAACAGCACTCGATAGCCTTCTGGAATGTCGAGAAGCTCCTTAAACAAAGCCTCGGCTTCTTCTATCACAGCTGTAAACTCCTTGCTACGATGTGAAATCTCTAATATCGACAACCCAGTTCCTGCAAAGTTTTCAATGGCAGCAGCTGTGTTTTTAAGCGTATATTCGCTCAATATCGATGGTCCTGCATAAAAATTGTGTTTCTTCATATTTGGAATCATTTTAATGTTTATGATAATATACCCACAAATATAAGAGTTAAAACGCAAAAACAAAAACTTTTTTCAAAAAAATAACACCCATTGCACAAAAAGCACCACATTGTGCAACATATTGCTAACATTTTTCTGCACTATTATGGTAATTTTATGCATTTTTGTCATCATGTATCATCATTTTGCCACAATAACAAGCCAAATTAAAGCATAAACACATCAAAATGACAAAACAGGGCTTTTTCAACAAAGCACATTTATATAAAAAAGGTGAAACATGCACAAACAGGCACGTCTCACCTTAAAAAATTTAACTATTAAATAAAACTTTTTCTACATATTAATCGTGAATATTTGGCGCTTCAAGGCCAAGGCCTTTCTTCTTGTCAACAATCTTCAACATAAATCCAAGGGCAAGAGCAGCAACACCAAGGCAAGCAAGCATCACCAACGGAGCCGTATAGTTATAAGAGACTGCCGCCTCTTGAGCCGAAATGGTTCCGGCCTCAAGACCTGCAACTATGTCGGGATTTGTTTTGTCAAGAACTTTACCAATAAGCATTGGGAAAAGCCACAAGCCAATGTTTTGAATCCAGAAAATCAATGCATAAGCGCTACCGATGATTTTTGCATCAACAAGCTTTGGCACACTTGGCCACAACGAAGCAGGAACAAGCGAGAACGATGCGCCAAGCACAAGAATGGTGGCATAAGCCATAATGAAACCGCCAAATGCATTACCCTTGAAGAGTGGCAATACAAATGCAAACGTAAGGTGACAAGCAATCAGCAGCAACGAACCAAACACAAGCATTGAAGCAGCCTTACCCTTATGGTCAACAAATTTGCCAAGCTTAGGAGTGATGGCAACAGCGAGCAATGGGAATACCGCAAACACGGCGCTTGCACTCTGACGCTCATAACCCATATAGCAATATGCAATGAGCGAAATCACTGCCACAGCAGTCCATATATATTCTTTTAGCTTTGTCTTCATGAAATTGCTTGCAAACGATGATGCAGCCACAATCAACATAATAGCATATTGAATATAAGCAACAGTATCACTTGCCCAGAACGAAGATGGGTCAATCTCGTTGAACGTAAGGTTGCATTGAAGCATATTCACCGCATACTTCTGGAATGGGAAAATTGCCGAATAATAAAGCACGCAAAGCAATGCTACCAACCAGAAACCGCTGCTTGTGAGAATCTGACCAAGGTCTTTGATTTGGAATGGGTCGTCTTTCTCTTCTGCTTCTCCGGTTTGAGCATCAAGTTTGCGGTCCATAAAGAAGTAAACAATAAACATGATGGTGGCAATGAGAAGCAACAAAACGCCAAATGCAACCGACCTCGACACGTCAATCTTGCCGCCCATGTTGGCAATCACCGGCGAGAAAATCATACATGTGGCAACGCCCAAACGAGCAAGAGCCATCTCTGAACCCATAGCAAGAGCCATCTCCTGACCCTTGAACCATTTAACAATACCACGGCTCACAGTGATACCGGCCATCTCAACGCCACAGCCAAATATCATGAATCCCACTGCCGAGAATTTTGCCGATGCTGGCATGCCTTCATAGAAGGGCGATATGCCAAGTTCATCAAAACCCGGTATATAATTAAGGTGGTTGGTAAACCATGTCTCAAGTCCGCTGCCAATAAACATTTCTGTAACAGCATACCAGTTGATGGTTGCGCCAATAAGCATCACCACGCCCGAGAGCAAAGCGGTGAAGCGAACACCCATTTTGTCGAGAATGATACCTGCAAAAATCAGGAAAAACACAAATACATTAAGGAATGTTTCTGAACCCTGCATCGTGCCAAATGCTGTTGAATCCCAGCCACGAGTTGATAGCATAAGGTCCTTAATAGGAGAAAGTATGTCCATAAATATATATGAACAAAACATGGCAAACGCCAAAAGCAACAACACAAGCCATCTGTAGCCTGCCGAGTCGCGAAGGGTCTTTTTAATCGTTTTTGTCATTGATATTTAAAATTTAATATTATTCTGATGCAAAATTAGTGAAAATTTACATATGCTAAGCGCATCAACGCTACAATTATTAGCGTTTAATGCCATGATACATTGTTTTTTTATGCAAATTACAATCACAACAGGTCATTTCACACCCTCATCAAAAGTGTTCTCCTGACAACAAAACACCGCACAATGCCGACAGTTGCAATGTTCAAAAACTTTTCATTACTTTGCAGCAAAATAATAACTAACAAAACGTGGGCATGACAACAAAAAAGGCAATAGTGATGGGTGCCACATCGGGCATAGGGCGTGAAGTGGCGATTTTATTGGCATCAGCAGGTTATGAAGTGGCAATAGCCGGGCGCAGGGAGCAGTTGCTTGCCAATCTGGCAGAGCAAACCCCGGGAATCACCACCTACAAAGTGATTGACATTAACAGCGACAATGCGCCACAACAGCTCATGCAACTCATCAACAGCCTACAAGGCATTGATTTATATTTTCATAGCTCAGGCATAGGATATCAAAACACCATGCTTGAACCGGAAAAAGAACTCAGCACCGTAGCCACCAATGCTCTTGGCTTCACCAAAATGATTGACACAGCGTTCAACTATTTTGCCACTAAGGGCACAGGGCATATTGCTGCCATCAGCTCAATTGCCGGCACAAAGGGGCTTGGGGCAGCACCAGCATATTCTGCAACCAAAGCTTTTCAGAACACCTATCTTGAAGCACTCGCGCAATTGGCTGCCATGAGAGGCTTAAACATTGCCGTAACCGACATTCGCCCCGGGTTTGTGGCAACCGACTTGCTCAACGACGGCGCATCCTACCCAATGCTCATGAACAAGACCAAAGTGGCAAAAGCGGCAGTGAAAGCAGTGATATCAAAACAAGCCGTTGCAACCATCGACTGGCGCTACTGCACCCTTGTGGCGCTTTGGCGCTTGATTCCTCGTTTCATCTGGACAAGGCTAAAAATTGCTACCCATAGCAAATAAGCCAAAATAAAGGCGAACCCACGAGGTCCGCCTTTATAATATTATAATGTATAATATAACCTTATTAATTATAGCTCAATTGCATCTTTCACTTTCTCTGGAAGCAATGCAAAATCAAGAACGTCTTTTATTGTGTCAACATAATGGAATGTGAGTCCAACAAGATATTTATCTTTAATTTCTTCAATATCTTTCTTGTTTTCTCGGCATAACATTATGTCGGTGATTCCGGCACGTTTGGCTGCAAGAATCTTCTCCTTGATACCGCCCACCGGTAACACCTTGCCTCGCAAAGTGATTTCACCGGTCATTGCCAAATGGTCACGCACCTTACGCTGAGTGAACGATGAGGCAAGTGATGTCACCATTGTCACACCTGCCGAAGGGCCATCTTTAGGAATTGCGCCCTCGGGCACATGTATGTGCACATTGTAACGGTCAAACAACTCATAATCAATGCCCAAAAGCGAGCAATGCGACTTAAGATATTGCATGGCAATCACTGCCGACTCCTTCATTACATCGCCCAGATTGCCGGTGAGAGTGAGTTTTTCACCCTTGCCGCGTGTCAACGACGACTCAACAAACAATATCTCGCCGCCAACAGCGGTCCATGCCAAACCTGTCACCACTCCGGCAAACTCGTTACCCTCATAACGGTCACGAGAATAATCTTCCGGACCAAGATACTCTTTGAGGTTATCAAGATTTATGGTTGTTGGACATTGGCTTTCTCCTGTGGCCTTTATACGAGCTATTTTGCGCAACACCTTTGCCAATTTCTTATCGAGTTCACGCACACCCGACTCTCTTGTGTAGCTGTCAATAATCTTCATTAGGGCAGCCTTGGCAAATGTGATTTCACCTTTTTCAAAGCCATTCTCTTTGAGCAACTTTGGCAACAGGTGCTTGCGAGCTATCTCAACCTTTTCTTCTTGTATATAGCCATTTATTTCAATTATTTCCATGCGGTCGAGCAATGGCTGTGAAATAGTGGTGAGCGAATTGGCTGTGGCTATAA